>CAZFKU010000046.1:0-12110 GCA_964518835.1 uncultured bacterium | reverse complement strand
TAGAAAATTTTTTCCATTTTACATTTATAAAAAATTCAGGAATGGCATTTGGATTGAATTTCCCAGGTGGAATTTATTTTTTTACCATCGCTTCCTTTATCCTTACCTGTGTTTTGTTTTGGTTATTATGGAAAGAGAGAAACAGTTCAATTTATATAAGACTTGCTTTTGCACTTATAATTGGTGGAGCCATAGGAAATTTAATCGACCGAGTTCTTTACAGGGAAGTAGTTGATTTTCTCGACATCATGATTGGAGATTATCATTGGTACATATTTAATGTAGCAGATGCATCAGTGAGTGTCGGGATGGTAATCCTAATTATCCACACCATTTATTTCACGCCTAAAAATTCTGAATCTGTACTATCACCCTGAAAAACCTTCAATTAAAAGTGAGGGAGGAAAACGTACGGTTGGATAATTTCCTGGCAACAAACCTTTCTGAATATTCACGTACAAAAATTCAAGCCATGATCCGGGAAGGAATTGTGAAAGTGGATGGTGAAAGCAAACGGTCGAGCTTTAAATTAACCGGGGGTGAAACGATTTCTCTCCACATTGAAGAAACCAAACCTGAACAGGACCATCTGATTCCGGAATCCATTCCTCTGGAAATCATCTATGAGGATGAGGATATTATTGGGATCAATAAACCAGCAGGATTGGTGGTACATCCCGGAGTTGGAAACAAATCAGGCACTTTGGTAAATGGACTCATACATCATTTTCAGACACTGTCAACAATTAATGGAAAATTAAGACCGGGGATTGTCCATCGTTTAGATATGGATACTTCAGGAGTGATAATTATTGCAAAAACGGATACAGCCCATGCCAACTTATCAAAACAGTTTGAAGAAAAAACAGTTCGGAAACAATATGTAGGGATTACTTGGGGATTATGGAAAGAAAAAAATGGAAAAATTGAGACGAAGTTATACAGAAAAAAATCAGATCCCACCACATTTGAGGTTAATACTGAAAAAGGAAAGACATCAATTACAGAATATGAGGTTACGGGAAAAGGGCGGTATTACAGTAAGGTAAAATTCATTCCAAAAACAGGTAGAACTCATCAAATAAGGGTTCATTCTGCTTATCGCAAACATCCCATTTTGGGAGACGAGAAATATGGTGGAGGATCAAACAAAATAAAAGGATTTATACCTGAAGTCCAAAAAATATTTAAAAAAGAATTGGAACGACTTGATCGTCATGCCCTGCATGCAGAAACGATTTGTTTTCAACATCCCGGAACAAATTCAGAAATTGAGATCAATGCACCTCTTCCGGAAGAAATGAATCTGATTTTACAATCTTTAGAAGAGTATGAACTCTAATAATCCTAACGAATTAATAAATAATTTTTTGATTTATATAAAGAAAGAAAGAGGATATTCTGAGCATACGGCGACCGCATACAAAACAGATTTAAATCGGTTTTCTCTTTTTTTAAAATCTAGATTGTGTGCCATTATTGAAGTAAATCGTGATTATATCCGGGAGTTTATGGCTAAGGAATTTGAATTGGGATTTCATCCAAAAACCGTCTCCCGCCGTCTTGCAGCCATCAAGTCATTTTATACTTATTGTGTGGATAAAAAAAAAGTGAATTCAAATCCTGCAATTTATGTGGAAAGCCCTAAATTACCACAGACACTTCCGGATTATCTGGATTCTGGTAAACTTTCAGATATTCTTTCCATTCCCCAGAAAAATACAATGTTAGGAATCCGTGATTCGGCAATGTTGGAATTATTTTACAGCACAGGAATGAGGTTATCCGAATTGGTAAACCTGAATGTGAATCAATTGGATTTTTCGAGTCAAATAGTTAAAGTAATGGGAAAAGGAAAAAAAGAGAGGTTGATTCCCTTTGGTGAACATGCCAAAATTTCCATTGTAAATTATTTAGAAAAACGAGGTATTCAAGGGAATTATCAATCAATATCGGGTCCTTTATTTATTTCAAATAGAAATAAGAGAATTTCACATAGCACGGTCCAAAGAAGAGTCCGAAAATATCTGGGATCGTTTGCCGGATCCGGCAGTTCGGGACCCCATACACTGCGCCATGCATTTGCCACGCATTTACTTGAACGGGGAGCGGATATCCGATCGGTGAAGGAATTATTAGGTCATGATAGTCTGTCCAGTACGCAAATTTATACCCATATTCAACCGGAAAAAATGAAACAGATTTATAAACAGGCACACCCTCATGGATAAAATAATGAAGGTCTTAACATCCGATAAAACATCATTATTCGAGATTCAGGACTTTAATCCACCGGGAAAAATATTCACCAATCTAAATTCTGAAGCATTAGAAGAACATATTCTCAATAATGGAGAAGGAAGATTAGCAGATAATGGTGCACTTATGGTGGATACAGGAAAATATACAGGTCGATCTCCGAAGGATAAATATTTTGTTGATGAAAAATCTTCATCGGAACATTTATGGTGGGGTCCGGTAAATAAAAAAATATCGGAAGATACTTTCGATGAGTTATTTTCAGAAGTGACCCGTTACTATAATTCTGAATCAACTGATACGTATGTATTTGAGGGGTTTGCAGGAGATGATCCCCATCATCAAATTTCGGTAAGAATGATCGCAAAAAAAGCATGGCAGGCACTGTTCTGTTACAATATGTTCATTCGCCCTAATGGATCAATGCAAGAATCATTCCAGTCTGATTTCACAATTATAAATGCATCAGATGTGAAAAACCATAGATTCAGGGAACATGGGATGAACTCGGAAACTTTTATCATTTTTCACTTGGGCAGAAAACTGGCGATTATTGGTGGAACTGAATACGGCGGAGAGATGAAAAAGGGAATTTTTTCTATCCTTCATTATCTACTACCTCTAAAAGGTGTATTGTCCATGCATTGTTCAGCAAATGTGGATTCGGATGGTGAGAATTCAGCATTGTTTTTCGGTTTAAGCGGTACCGGAAAAACTACCTTATCTACCGATGCAAAACGTCCTCTTATCGGAGATGATGAACATGGATGGTCTGAAAACGGTATATTCAATTTTGAAGGCGGCTGTTATGCAAAAGTAATTCACCTGAATGCGGAGGAAGAACCTGAAATTTATCATGCGATCCGCAGTGGAGCCTTACTGGAAAATGTAGTTTATGATGAGAAAAACGGAACGGTTGATTATGATGATGATTCAAAAACTGAAAATACAAGGGTGTCCTATCCGATTCATTTTATTGGAAATTCCCGTGCTGCAGGAGGAAACCCCAGTCGTGCCGACCATCCGAAAAAAATAATATTTCTCACTTGTGATGCTTACGGTGTTTTACCACCGGTAGCAAAGTTGACCCCGGAACAGGCAATGTATCATTTTATTTCGGGATATACTGCGAAAGTTGCTGGAACAGAAAGAGGAATAGATGAACCTACAGCAGTGTTTTCTCCCTGTTTCGGAGGTCCGTTTTTAACCCTTCATCCAACGAAATATGCAACATTATTGCAGGAAAAAATGGCAGAATTTAATGCACAGGTTTATCTGGTAAACACCGGTTGGGTAGGTGCCAGCGCATCCTCGGGAGCAAAACGAATCAGTTTACCACTTACCAGGAAAATTATTCATGGAATTTTAGATAGTTCCATTGAAAACATGACCATGGATAAAGACCCTTATTTTGGGTTTGCTGTACCAAATGATTTCAACGATATGGACTCTTCATTCCTGATTCCTGCTAAAGCCTGGTCACAGGAGGAAGATTACCATTCTTCCGCAAGAATATTAGTGAAAAAATTCCACGAAAACTTTATTCTTTACGACAATGGAGATGATCGAATCAATTCAGGTGGTCCCATTGTTTAATTTCAAACTAAATAGGAAGAAAAATGAATATTGAATTTACTGCACGACATTTCCATGCACCGGATAATCTACGTAATTATGCTGAAAAGGAAGTTTCCCGGATCACTAAATATTATCCCCGTGCCGTTCAGTGTCAGGTAATATTGATTCATGAAAACAATCAGTTCACAACCGAATTGAATTTATCTATCCCTCAAAGAAAACTGAATGTTAAAGAAACAACGGATAATATGACAAAATCAATAGACCGTGCTGTAAAAAAAATGATTCAGCGTATTTCCAGATTAAAATCAAAAAAGAGAGAATTCAACTAAAAAAATGACATAAATATTGAAAATAACTGTATATTTTATTTTGTTTTGAAGGAAAGCTAAAAATATCTTAAAATTGAGTAGTCGTGATTTGAGCCGTATTGCCACGACTTTAAAAAAGGGTGCTAAAAAGGTGGAAGAACTCCGAGCAGTGCCCGGGGTTTTTTTTATGTCCGAAATTATGACAATAGGACATTTAGGAATGAAAAATGATTGATACTTTAATAAAGGAAAAGATACTTGTAATGGATGGTGCCATGGGTACTATGGTGCAATCCTATTCTCTATCAGAAGAGGATTTCCGAGGAGATAAATTTCGGGACCACTCTCACGATTTGAAAGGGAATAATGATATTCTTTGTCTTACACAACCTGAAATAATTGAGGAAATTCATAGTGCTTATTTTAATGCAGGGGCTGATATTGTGGAGACCAATACATTTAATGCCAATGGAATTTCTCAGTTGGATTATGGATTAGAGAAATCAGTTTATAAGCTAAATGTTAATGCAGGTAAACTTGCTAAAAAAATAGCTCAAAGTTTTTCAGATAAACCCCGGTTTGTAGCTGGAGCGATGGGTCCGACAAATCGAACAGCATCCATGAGTCCGGATGTGAACGATCCCGGGTTTCGAAATATTACTTTTAATGAATTGGTTTCTGCCTATAGTGAACAGGCAAAAGGGCTTTATGATGGTGGAGTAGATTTCTTTATAATTGAAACTGTTTTTGATACATTAAACTGCAAAGCTGCAATTTTTGCCTTATTAACTCTATTTGAAAAAACGAAAAAAAAGATTCCTATTTTTATATCAGGAACTATCACGGATGCAAGTGGAAGAACTTTATCAGGACAAACTGTTGAAGCGTTTTGGAATTCTGTTCGTCATGCCAATCCTTTAGCAATTGGATTGAATTGTGCATTGGGCGCAAATGAAATCCGTCCATGGTTGTCTGAATTGTCAATGATTGCTGATATCCCGGTTTTTACATACCCGAATGCAGGATTGCCAAATGAGATGGGAGAATATGATGATACACCGAAACATATGGCAGAAACCATTGGCGAATTTGCACGGGATGGATTGGTCAATATAGTTGGAGGATGTTGTGGTACCACACCAGATCATATCCGTGCTATTTCAAAAACGGTTGAAAATATTCAACCCAGAAAGATTACTGAAGTCAGATCTTTTACAAAACTCAGTGGATTGGAATCTATGACCATCAGACCGGATAGTAATTTTGTAAATATCGGTGAACGGACAAACGTCACCGGATCTTCAAAATTTAAAAAATTAATTTTGGAAGAAAAATACGAAGAAGCATTGTCAGTTGCCCGTCACCAAATTGAAAATGGAGCACAAATTATTGATGTGAATATGGATGAAGGATTACTGGATTCTGAATCTGCAATGGAGACCTTTTTGAGATTGATAGCTACAGAACCGGACATTGCAAAAATTCCAATTATGATTGATTCATCCAAATGGACTGTATTGGAAACAGGACTTAAGAATATTCAAGGAAAAGGAATTGTTAACTCAATTTCTTTAAAAGAAGGTGAAGAAACATTTATTTCACAGGCAAAAAGTATTTTAAAATATGGTGCAGCTGTCATCGTAATGGCTTTTGACGAATCCGGGCAGGCAGATTCGTATAAAAGAAAAGTAGAAATTTGTTCAAGAGCTTATGATATTTTAATAAACAGAGTTGGTTTTTACCCTGAGGATATCATTTTTGATCCAAATATTTTTGCAGTTGCTACAGGAATTGAGGAACATAATGAGTATGCAAAAGCCTTCATCGAAGCGACAAAAACAATAAAAAAATCTTTACCAGGAGTCCACATTAGTGGAGGAGTAAGCAATTTATCATTTTCATTTCGAGGAAATAATCCCTTGAGAGAAGCCATGCATTCCTGTTTTTTGTATCATGCTGTGCAGGCAGGAATGGATATGGGAATCGTAAATGCAGGGCAATTGGCGGTTTATGATGATATCAATCCCAATTTGAAGATTGCCATAGAAAACGTTTTATTTAACAGAAATGATGAATCGACCGAAATTTTAGTAGAATTAGCAAACTCAGTAAGGGGAAAAAGGAAGAAGAAATCCAAAGATCTAACATGGAGAAATTATTCTGTTGGAGATCGTTTATCATTTGCATTGGTTGAAGGTATTGTTGATTTTATTGAAAAGGATGTTGAAGAATCTCGAAAATTCGTTGATCGACCAATTCAGGTTATTGAAGGTCCTTTGATGGATGGTATGAACAAAGTTGGCGATTTATTTGGTTCTGGAAAAATGTTTTTACCTCAAGTAGTTAAATCTGCACGGGTAATGAAAAAAGCGGTCGCCTACCTCATTCCCTATATTGAAAAAGAAAAAGAGGATATGGGACTGAATACCTTGTCAAATGGGAAGATTCTTATGGCCACTGTCAAAGGAGATGTTCATGATATTGGGAAAAATATTGTAGGGGTTGTTTTAGGATGCAATAATTATGAGGTCATTGATTTAGGTGTTATGGTTTCTGCAGACAAAATTTTGTCCACTGCTATAGAGGAAAACGTGGATATAATTGGACTGTCAGGTCTCATTACACCCAGTCTGGATGAAATGGTTTATGTCGCATCAGAAATGAATAGGTTGAATATGGAAATTCCGCTTTTAATCGGAGGTGCTACTACAAGTAAAAAATATACTGCAATCAAAATAGATGAAATGTATTCCGGGCCTTCAATTCATGTTATAGATGCATCAAAAAGTGTTGGAGTTGTTTCTCGACTTATGAAGGTAAAAGAACGGGACGGTTTTATCGACACAGTAGAAAATGAATATAAATCAATCAGAAAAGTTCATTCTGAAACTTCAAGAAAACAAAAACAGCTATCGTTAGAACAAGCTAGACATAGAAAATTTAAAACAGATTGGAATTTATACAATACTTCACAGCCAAACAGGGTTGGGTTAGAGGTTTATAAAGATTATCCTTTACACAAAATTAGAGATTACATTGATTGGTCACCCTTTTTCCATGCCTTTGAATTAAAAGGGAAATATCCTGACATTTTGAACCATCCAAAATATGGTATTGAAGCAGAAAAATTATTTGATGAAGGTGAAGAATTATTATCAACAATCATTTCAGAAAATTCTATACAAGCTAATGGTGTTTTAGGATTGTTCCCTGCATCAGCAAGTGATGAATCCGTACATGTAGGAGATATTGATTTTCATTTTCCACGTCAGTTAATGGATAAGGGATGGAATAAACCAAATTACAGTTTAGCAGATTTTATTGCTCCGGAAATTGATTGGATTGGACTTTTCGCAGTAACGGCAGGAATTGGTTTGGAAAAATTAGTGGAAAAATATGAAAGTCAAAACGATGTGTATAATTCCATTTTAGTTAAAGTTTTAGCAGACAGGTTAGCAGAAGCATTTACAGAACATCTTCATGAACGTGTACGGAAAGAAATTTGGGGATATGCTGAAAATGAATCATTTAATAATAAAGATCTAATTAATGAAAAATTTTTAGGGATTCGTCCGGCTCCGGGATACCCTTCCTGCCCGGACCACAGCGAAAAAGATAAGATCTGGAAACTACTGAATGTAGAACAAAACACAGGGATTCAATTAACAGAATCCCGGGCTATGTTCCCGGCTGCATCCGTTTGTGGATGGTATTTTTCCCACCCAGAATCTTGTTATTTTAGTACATTAACAAATGAATAAACTATTTAAGAGAATCAATGAGGATAAGAGATAAAGTAAAAAAACCAAGGCGTCCGGTGGTGAGTTATGAAATTCTGCCGCCAAGAGAAAAAGACGGAACATTAAATTCTTATGCAGAAACAATCAGTTCATTGCTGTCTCAAACGCACATAGATGCAATTAATATCCCGGAAGTGCGGGATGAGGAGGGAAGAGGTGACCGTCCCATTAAAAATCAGGTTAGAGCAGAACCTCGGGAATTTGGACAATTGTTACAGGACATTGTGGGAATCGAAGCGATAATCAACCGGGTAGTAGTTCATAAAACTTTGGATGAACAAATGGAATGGTTTGAGGAAACCAATAAAATTTATGAGATTGAAAATGTCATTATTGTTGGAGGAGAATCAGGTGAAATTGATTATCCCGGTCCATCAGTAAATGAAGCATTAAGTCAAATCTCAACAGGATTTAACTCCAATGGCGGAGACATTTTTTGCGGAGGAATTACAATTCCAAGTCGAAGTAATGAGCCTGAACGAATTATCAAAAAAAGTGAAAACGGTTCAGAATTCTTCACTACACAGGTTTTATATGAATCTTCTAAAGTAATTAATATGATATCTCAATATCAGGAACAGTGTAAAGAACTGAGCACTTTTCCACGAAGAATTCTATTGAGTTTTGCTCCTGTATCTTCACAGAAAAATATTGAGTTTTTGAAATGGTTGGGAGTTGAAATTCCTGAGAATACAGAAAGATATTTGAATGGCAGACCGGGTTCTATGACAGACAGATCTTTGGATGTAGCCATCGAAATATTGAATGATACATTGAATTATATTATCGATAAAAAATTAACGGTACCAATTGGATTGAATGTTGAGCATATCATGTCGTACAATTTTCAATCATCAGTGGAAATGTTACAAGAATTAGCTCGGATTTATCGCGAGTTCTGCATTAAATCTGATATTTATTAATGTGAAATAAATGATGGAATCTTGGTAAACTTCCTGCCGTCTTATAATAGAAAATCAATGAATACTATAAAATATTTATAAAGAGGAGAATAATTTGTCTACATATTTATTTACGTCTGAGTCGGTTACAGAAGGTCACCCTGACAAGGTGTGTGATGCTATATCGGATGCAATTCTTGACGATTTGTTAGAAAAAGATAATCAGTCTCGAGTTGCATGTGAGACCCTCGCAACAAAAGGTATGGTGGTAGTTTCCGGAGAGGTAACATCTACAGGATTTACTGAAGTGGAAAAAGTGGTGAAAAATACCATAAGTGAAATTGGCTACAATAAGGAAAACAGCGGAGTGGATGAGAATGACGTCAGTGTAATTTCCAAACTCCATGAGCAAAGTCCGGAGATATCCCAAGGTGTTGATGCTGACGATATTAGTGACCAGGGTGCCGGAGATCAGGGTTTGATGTTTGGATTTGCATGCAAGGAGACCCCTGAACTTATGCCGTTACCCATTCATATTTCTCATCGTCTAACAGAAAAATTAGCAGAATGCAGAAAAGATGGAACTTTGTCTTGGCTAAGACCGGATGGAAAATCACAAGTATCTGTGGCTTATCAGAATGGAACACCGGTTTCGGTGAATAAAGTAGTCGTTGCAACACAACACGATGATTTATTAAGTGAATATGGAACCGAAGAAAAGGAACTGGAATTTGTGAAATCAGAAGTCATAAAACATGTCATTAATCCGGTTTTAGAATCCTATAATGTATCCAATAATCAGGATTTTATTGTGAACGGAACAGGACGGTTTGTTCATGGAGGACCGGCAGCAGACACAGGATTAACAGGACGAAAAATTATTGTAGATACTTACGGAGGTTATGCCCCTCATGGTGGCGGTGCCTTTTCCGGAAAAGATCCATCCAAAGTGGACAGAAGCGCAACTTATATGGCTCGATACATTGCCAAAAATATCGTATCTGCTGATTTAGCAGAAAAATGCGAAGTTCAGCTATCTTATGGAATTGGTGTAGCAGAACCCACATCGTTCTATGTAAAAACATTTGGAACCGGAAAAATGGATGATGTTACTATTACTAAGACAGCAAGGGATGTTTTTCCATTACGTCCCGGAGAGATCATTCATCATTTGGATTTGAAAAAACCAAGATACAGACAAACAGCATCTTACGGACATTTTGGCAGGGAGCTGGAAGAATTTACCTGGGAAAAAACCGATATGGTTGGAACCCTTCAATCAAAATTTTAGGAGTGTATTATGACTGAAGTAGCAACGGAAAAAATTACTGGATCCTTGCCAAACAAAATCAGGGATATTTCTCTTGCAGGTGCCGGAAGAAAAGCAATTGAAATTGCTGAAAAAGAAATGCCCGGACTTATGGCAACCCGTAAAAAGTACGGAAGTGAAAAACCTCTTTCCGGAAAGAAAATTACCGGTTCTCTCCACATGACAGTTGAAACAGCCGTTCTCATTGAAACCTTAGTGGAATTAGGGGCAGATGTTCGATGGGCAAGCTGTAATATTTTTTCAACTCAGGATCATGCGGCAGCAGAAATTGCCAAAACAGGAGTTCCGGTTTTTGCATGGAAAGGGGAATCTTTAGAAGAATACTGGTGGTGTACACTCCAAGCATTGACCTTCCCGGATGGAACCGGGCCGGATCTAATCGTAGATGACGGAGGAGATGCTACTTTATTGGTACACAAAGGGTATGCACTGGAAGAATATTTTGCAAAAAATGGTGAAGTTCCTGCCATCACAACCACCATTGAAGAAGAACGAATTATCGAGGAAATGATTCGGGATGTTTTGGAAAAAAATCCCAATCACTGGCATGAGGTTTCCCAGAATATTATTGGAGTATCGGAAGAAACCACTACCGGAGTCCACCGATTAATGCAGATGGAAAAAATGGGAGAACTTCTTTTTCCCGCCTATAATGTAAATGACTCTGTAACTAAATCAAAATTTGACAATATTTACGGTTGCCGGGAATCTCTGGCAGACGGATTGAAAAGAGCACTGGATGTAATGGTTGCTGGAAAAACTGTTGTGGTTTGCGGGTACGGTGATGTGGGAAGAGGATGCGCACAATCCATGCGGGGTTACGGAGCCAGAGTAATCGTTACAGAAATAGATCCCATTTGCGCTTTACAGGCTGCTATGGAAGGGTTTGAGGTTACCACAGTAGAAAAAGCTCTACCAGAAGGTCATATTTTTGTAACAACTACCGGGAACAAAGATGTAATCACCAAAGAGCACATGTATGGAATGAAAGACCAGGCAATTGTCTGCAATATTGGGCATTTTGATAATGAAATTCAAGTGACACCTTTGAACGATGACCCTCAGGTCAACAGGGAAGAAATCAAACCTCAGGTGGACAGATACACCTTCCCGGATAGACATCAAGTTTTTTTATTGGCAGAAGGTCGTTTGGTGAATTTGGGCTGTGCTACGGGGCACCCAAGTTTTGTCATGTCTAATTCCTTTACAAATCAAGTATTAGCACAGATTGCATTGGCAAAAGATGCACCGGAGATTGGTGTTTACGTATTACCGAAAAAACTGGATGAGGAAGTAGCCCGGCTGCATTTAAACCATTTAGGTGCAGAACTGACGGAATTAACTGACGAACAAGCTGATTATATTGGTGTATCTAAAGAAGGGCCTTATAAACCGGAACATTATCGGTATTAAGTAAGATCAGTTTTTAGTTTACCCAAACCCCACTTTTTTACAAAGAGGTGGGAGTGCTCCCAATAATTTTACCAGATTTCCCCTCAATTAAATTCGATAATTCAAATGCAAGGTGGGATAAATTAGAAACCTAAAACCATCTCTCACTCCTTCACTATTGGGTATGTTTCCTCCAAGAGTAAATATTTCCATATTTAAATAATAATGAGAGCTGAATCTTTTTTCGTACCCTACTGAAAAATTTCCTGCTGTAAAATTTAATAAGCCTTTTTCTGTCTCATCTTCATTATCGCTTATCGTTTGGATACTCTTTACCAAAGATGTTGCCAAATAATAATCATCTTCTCCTGATTTTAGAAAGTAGTATTTCCATCCAGCAGTTAATGATAAGTTCATTATCATTGTTCCGATTCCCACATAATATTCATTATTGTTTATTGTTCTCTTTGTAAGTGAGTATCCAGAAATACCAAGACCAATCTTATGATTAGGCATTCCAAAAATATTAAAATAATGT
>CAZFKU010000045.1:0-12339 GCA_964518835.1 uncultured bacterium | reverse complement strand
CCATGAAAATCAGCACGATAGGGAATCAGGAGATTTAATTGGTTTTCCTTGACGGGTTCATCGTCAATAAATGATTTTGACCTTCCGGAATTTGACAGAATTCTCCGAATGGTTCCCCTTGAGGTTTCAATTTCAACAACGGAATGGGGACGACCTGAACTCACCAATACTTTTTTCCCTTTTCCTCCCAATCCATAGGCTAAACTTTTTACAATTAAAGACTTCCCAGCACCAGTGGCACCGGTGATAACGGTTAAACCGGAATGAAATTCCATATTCAATTCAGAAAAAATTGCTAAATCTTTCAAGTACAGTGAACGAATCATTTATGTTTGGGTGATTTATAGAAATAAATACTACTCACCAGCATTCCTAAATTATCCGCCAGTAAATCAAAAATACTTGTACATCGATCTGAAACAAAACTCTGCCACCATTCATCAAATACTCCAAAAATAAAACCACTGAAAATAATACAAAAAAGGTTAATCCTATTCAGCGGATTAAAACTTTGTACAGCTAAAAATCCTAATATTGAATATTCAATAAAATGGGCAATTTTATCAGCATGGAGGAATCCTAAGTCCAGTATAGAATTTGTCGGGATCGCAGAAATACTTAAAATAAGTACTATGTAAAAACTGAGTAAAACTCTATAGACTTTCGATTTCATACTGCCTAATCACCTTTGGAATTTCATTGATCACATCTGTTGCAGTCATCCCCCTGTATCCGGTTTGATCTATCAGGATATCAGCAGCTTTACCATGAATAAATACCCCCAGTTTTCCAGCATCAAATGGAGTAAGCCCCTGGGCAATAAAACTACCTATACAACCTGCTAAAACGTCTCCCGTTCCAGCTGATGCCAATCCTTGATTTCCACTGATATTTATGGATCCTTTTCCATTATGAACTACTGAAACGGGGGTTGTTTTTAATACAAGTGTCCCTTCATATTGAACCATAAATTCTTCTATGATTGAAATAAAATTTTCTTCCACTTCAAGATTGGATTGGTTGACCATTTTTCCGAACTCCCCTAAATGAGGCGTAAGAATTGAATTATTGGATAATGAATTATTTTCCAAAATTTTATCAATTAGGAATAAGGCATCTGCATCCACGACTACAGGTTTGGAACAGGAGCTCAAGATCCGAACGATTAATTCCTGTGTCTCTAATTCCGTTCCCAATCCCGGTCCGATGATAACTGAATCACACCAATCAATTTCATTATTTATTTCCTCAAAATTATTCTGTCCCAAAGTCCCGCTGTTATTATCTGAACACGGTATTGAGATTCCTTCCATAAATGCTGATTCAAAAATTGGATTGAGGGATTCCGGGATACAGCATTTCACCAATCCTGCTCCACATTTTAATGCAGACATTCCTGTCAATATTGCTGCTCCGGCCATTCCTTTCGAACCGGCAATTACAAGCACTTTTCCCTGTTTGTGTTTGTACGAGTCTTTTGGTGGTGGAACAAGAAATTTTCTTCCATCCTCTTCATCATATAGATTCCAATGGATTCCTGAAAGGGGTTTTTCCAAAGTGGGAAAACCAATATCAGCAGTGATGATTTTACCGCATTGATCTTTTCCCGGATGAAACAGCATTCCCGTTTTCTCATTTCCCATGGTGACGGTAATATTCGCATTGACAACATCACCACAAATCTGTCCTGTGTCTGCATTAAGTCCCGATGGAATATCAACCGATATTACATCCGTGTGTTGATTGTTCATCCATGGAATCCACTCAGATACTGGACTTCTGACTTCACCCTTGATTCCTATTCCCAGCATGGCATCAATTATCAAATTAAATTCATGTGAATTCGGAGGATATTCATGAAATTGGATATCAATATTTTTTTCAATACATTCCTGATAATAATGGTTTGCATCGACAGATAATGAATCCTGGGAATAAATCATAAATACCTGTGGATTAAACTTTTTTAATGATAAAGCTGTTGCAAAACCATCACCGCCATTATTCCCCTTTCCACAGACAATGAGAATTTTTAATTTTTCTGTATCTGAGTAAAAATTCAAAATTGTATTGGCAATTTTTTGACCGGCATTTCCCATGAGAGTCTTCCCCTTGATCCCAAATTTTGATGCTGAAATTTTGTCTAACTCCCTGGATTGAAGGGAAGTAAGAATTTGCATTACTTTTTTTGCATTATAGCAAATGCAATAGCATGATTGCCCTCATGAGATATAGAGCATTCACACTGATAATCAGACTGAATGGGTTTGGGTAAACGGACAAGGGGTGCTCCATCCTGTCTTGATTTAATTTCAATTTTTTTAAACCAGATATTTTGATTCATATGACTTGACAGAATCGCTTTTTTGACAGCCTCCTTAGCCGCAAATCGTCCGGCAAAATGTTGGATGGAATTTGCCTTATTTTGGCAATAGGAGATTTCCGGATCGGTAAATATGCGGTGTTTAAAACGATTCCCATTTTGAGAATTAAGTATATTATAAATTCGATCAATAGATACGATATCTACTCCAATCGACAAGTCATGCATGATTTAATTTCTTTACGATTGTTACAACCTCATAAATATCTTCAACATCCCAATCCGCTCCTGAATGTACCGTGCCAAAAGTATCGCCATATTTCGCAAATATAGTTCTGATTCCCACTGTTTTAGCTCCCACAACATCTCGTTCAGGCCAGTCTCCGATCATCAGTGCTTCATCAGCGGAAATACCCATCTTATCCAATGCCATTTCAAAGGGAACAGGTGACGGTTTCCGTGCTTTTGTTTCATCAAAGGTAAGTACCGGATCAAACAGATGATGCAAATTCAGATGATATATTCTTAACCACGCTTCACGGCTGGGGGCGTCGGAGACCAATGCCATTCTGATTCCCATTTTTAATAATTCAAAGAGACAGCGATTTACATTAGGGTATAATTGCAGGCTTGCCTCCCGGGCTCTGCGGTAAGCGACAATGCCTGCAGCTAAAAACTTATTGTCAACATAGCCCAGAGTTTTGGTTAGATATTCATTAAATATTTTCTGGTTTTCCCACCCAATTTCTTCATAAAGAGAAAAAATATCTTTAAATGATTTTTCCGTATCAAGATTCAATCCTGCTTCCTGCATGGCGGAAACAGCCGCTCGGATTGCATTTTCTTTCATCTTGATAAAATCGAGAAGGGTATTATCGAGATCAAATATTACAGCTTTGATCATGGTATTTTCATGCAGAATTTATCTGCCCAATTTAAGTTATTCTTCGTATTTCTCAGGATTTTTGATTCGGTCAATCTCATATTCTGCCATTTGACGCCAGGAGCGGTCATCCCTTGCTTTTTCCAGCGCATTTAAACCGGCAGTTTTATTCCCTTTTCCGTTGCACCATTCCGCAATTCCCAATTCATACCAGCCGGCACCAAATCGTTTCTTTCTATCTGTTGCTTCACGGGCGGCACCTTTTGCAGATTCACAATTTCCCAACCTATTATGGGCAGAAGCAAGTCTTACCCAGGCTGCAGCATCCTTGGGATTTAATGAGGTTCCTTTTTCAAGATATGTGATGGCTAATTCGATTGAATCTAAATCAGTATAAACTGCTCCAAGGGAAATATATGGTTTTCCATATCCTTCATTTACTGAAATAGCGGTTTTTAATACTTCAATTGCTTTTTCAAATTCTTTATTTTGTACATAAATATCACCCATACTGCTGTATGCCTTTGCATAACCGGGATGAATAGTTACCGCCTGCTGAAAAGATTCTAATGCACCGGATTTATCACCATATTTATTTAATGCAAGACCCAGGGCGAACCACCCCTGGTAAAACGTTGAATCAATATTAATTGCCTGTGAATAGGAGTCAATCGCAACGGATAAGTTACCTCTTTTTGCTTCGATTACCCCGATTTGGTAATGGGCTTTGACAAAAGTTGAATCGTAACCTAAAACTTGGTGGTATGCCTCCATAGCTCCCTCAAGGTTCCCCCTCCTGTAGGAATTATTTCCTTCATTAAATGTATTTTTGACCACATTATCAATAGCAGTCCGGGCATTTACGTGTTCAGGATTTAATTCCAATGCTTCACTAAAATATTTTACAGCTGATTCAAAATCTGCCAGCCTGAAATTTGCCAGTCCCATACTGTAAACTGCTTCAGTAAAATTTGGAAACTCTTTTACCACAACTTCATAATTGGAAAATGCTTCTTCATATTGCCCGTTTTTCATGGCTCGTCCGCCATCATTCATTTTGATATTGATATCATTAAACCGGTCGAATTCCTTGCGATTTTCTTCATTTACTTCAACTGCTCTAAATAATAATTCCTTGGCTTTTTCCATATTACCGAGTCGTAATTGTAATTGTGCCAGTTCGAGCATAGCGAGATCAAATTTATTGTCCTGCTCCAATGCCAATTGAAAGTCCGTCAATGCACCCTGTAAATCCCCTTCCGCAAGTTTTGTTTGTCCCGAAGAAAGTAATGTTTCTGGTGATTCAGAGATCCCGAGTGAAACGATAAATATTAAAAATATAATTTTATTTAATTTCATAATTCTCACATAATTTGATTTTTGTTAAACCTGTGCCGAAGGCCGGAGTCGAACCGGCACGTCCGATGGGACACTGCCCCCTCAAGACAGCGTGTCTACCAATTCCACCACTTCGGCAAATTATTCATCCGTACCAAATGGTTCCTGTGATGCCGGCAGCGATAAATCAGCTCCGGGTGTGATGAGCTGATTTTCAGATTCCTGTTTCAACAGAGATTCTGAATCTGCTAATCTTGGAGCGCTTAAAAGACTGATTAGTATTGCCAGAGACAAAAATATTCCTGCTAACCAAGTTGTAGTTTTACTTAAAAAGGAAGCGGCTCCTCTACCACCCATGATAGCGCTGGTGGTTGCGCTCCCGAAAGTACCGGATAATCCTCCACCCTGACTTGCCTGCATGAGGACTGTCAGGATTAGAAGGATACTGACTATTGTATGTAAAAAAATAAAAAATCCTTGCACGTTTACTCCTTACCGAATTGTTCAACTGTATTTATGATTTGATAAAATGATTCCGTTTCCAAACTGGCACCACCGATTAAAAATCCATCCACACCGGGTGTTGAGATGAGAGATTTCGCATTTTGAGAATTCACAGAACCTCCATATAAAATGGAAATGTTCTCACTTTCATGTACAGAATAATTTCTTTTAATTCTATTTTTAATTATTTGATGAGCCTCTTCTATTTGTGATTCATTAGCATTTAAACCGGTACCGATAGCCCAAACGGGTTCATAGGCAAAAATGAGATCATTTAAATTAGAAACTTCTTTTAATCCTTTATCTATTTGATTATTCAATACATCCTGTGTTTCACCAATTTTTCTCTGCTCCTGGGTCTCTCCTACACAGAAAATAGGTATTAAATTGTGAGCAAGAACCGAGTGAATCTTTTGATTGATCAACTCGTTGGTTTCTCCAAATACCTGCCTTCTTTCAGAATGTCCGATTAGGATATAATGAACACCTAAATCGGATAACATAGAGCAGGAAATCTCACCGGTAAAAGCACCTGATTCTTTCCAATAACAATTTTGGGCACCCAATCCAAACGGGGTGTCTTTTAATTGTTCCATCATTCCAAATAACGCCGTAAAAGGCGGGCAGAATATAACTTTTGTCTTTTCTAAATCCAAAAGTAATTTAGTCATTTTTCCGACGAATGAGATTCCTTCATCCAGAGTTTTATTCATTTTCCAATTCCCTGCGACTATCTTCTGATCTTTCATGGTTTCTCCAATATAGTAACAGCAGGTAGAGGAATCCCGCTCATTAATTCCAGGGAAGCTCCGCCTCCGGTTGAAACATGTGACATGGATTCTGCCAACCCGAATGAATTGACGGCAGACGCTGTATCACCACCTCCCACAATAACGGTACGATCATTTTCCTCTTTTTGAGTTAATGATTCTGCCAACTGTCTCGTACCGTTTTCAAATTCTTTCTTTTCAAAAACGCCCATTGGCCCATTCCATAAAATTGTTCCTGCATGGGAAAGGAAACTATTGAAATGCTGAATTGTTTCAGGTCCTATATCAAATCCTCCCATATTTCCGGGAATTTCAGAAACAGGAACTGTTTGTGTTGAGTGTGGATTATCTAAACTTTCAGCAGCAACGATGTCAACAGGGAGTCTTATTCCCACGGAATTATTTCTGGCACTGGATAATATTTTTTTCGCACCGGGAATCATAGATTCATCCACCAAAGAGTTTCCGATTTCCTTTCCTTTGGCTTTTAAAAATGTAAATGCCATTCCTCCTCCGATTAAAATGGAGTCGGCAAACTGAATAAGTTTCAGGATCAATTCCAGTTTCCCTTTTATTTTGGCACCTCCTAAAAGGACAATGAAGGGTCTTGCAGGATTTTGAATTGCCTTTTCTAAATACTGTATTTCTTTTTCAATAAGGAATCCAATCCCCTTCTGAGTAAAAAACGGAACGACTCCTACATTGGATGCATGGCTACGATGAGCCGTTCCAAATGCATCATTAATAAACACATCACCATGTTTAGCCAACTGTACTGAAAAAGCCGGATCGTTTTCAGTTTCACCCTTATGAAATCGAAGGTTTTCAAGCAAATGAACTTCCCCCGGTTTTAATCCCAGCGTCACATCCTGTGAGTTCTCAGAAATACAATCATGAGAAAATTTAATGGGCATTTCCAGTAAATCAGCTAATGTTTCTCCTACGGGAACTAAACTCATCTCTTCCACAATATTTCCATTTGGTCGTCCCAGATGGGAACATAGAACAACGGATGCGCCCTCTTTCAAACAGTACTTAATGGTCGGTACGGAACTTCCTATCCTGTAAGGATCCTGAACTCGACCATTTTTAAGCGGCACATTAAAATCCACACGGATAAAAACTTTTTTTGACTTCAAATTTAATTGTTTCAGGGATTTTACCATCTGATCTTAATTACTGTGAGGTTGCCAGTGAAAGTACAATGACTCGGTCAAATCCGTTTTTTAATAATACAGACGCACAGGCATTTGCCGTGGAACCGGTTGTGAGAACATCATCTACCAATCCGGCAAATTTGTAGGTTTTCGGCTGATTAATTTGAAAAGCATCCTCCATGTTTTTGTTTCTTTCTTCTTTAGATAAAGTGGTTTGGGACTGGGTGTATTTTACTCTCTTTAATAAATGCGATTCCACAGGGACATTCACATGTGATGCAATTCCTTTTGCAATCCATTCTGCCTGATTAAATCCTCTTTCACGTTTTTTCACCCGATGGAGAGGAACCGGGATAAAACAATCTAATTCTGAAAGTATGTTCCTTAGTTCCGCACCCATGGTTTTTCCCAAAAGCATTCCGGTTCTGGCATAGCCATTATATTTGATTTCATGAATCACAGTTTGCAATGTTTCATTGAAATACCATCCGGAAAATGCACCGGATAAAAAGGACGAATTAGGTAGGATCTCTACCCAATTTTCTCCATGAGTTGGTGAGAGAATATTTTTGCAATCTTCGCATAAACATTCATGATTACTTGACTGGGGTTTTTCACATGAAAAACAATAATTTGGAAATATCCAATCCGCTAAAACTTTTGTTAATGATTGAATTTGTTTGAACATTTAATTAATATGTATTGATGAATTGGTCAATGAAATGTAATATCCCTTCACCAAATTTGCAGTCTTCCTTATGAATTTCGCAGGTAATAATAAACATCAGAGATTAGATTTTCAAGACCTTATGTTATTCAGGGTTCATGAAATTCTCCTGGTTTCCAGTCCCTATGATGCCTACATCCTTGAGGAGGATGGACGTTTGACAGAACAGATCCTGCATGAATATCTGGGAATGAATTTCAGTTATGCACCCAGGCTTTGGCATACCCAAACTGCTGGACAGGCATTGAAAATGATAGACAAACGAAAATTTGATGTCATTATTATCATGCTCCGGATTGCAGATATGAATGCAGTTTCTTTAGCAAAAAAGATAAAGAAAATACATCCCAGAAAATCCCTGTTTCTGTTGGCATTTGATGAATCTGAACTAATTATTTTCAGGGAAGAGGAGGTTCAACAATATTTCGACCGAGTGTTTATATGGTCAGGGAATTCGAATGTATTTCCGGCAATTATAAAACAATTAGAAGACCGGAAAAATTCCCCACGGGACATGAACAGAGGTGGCGTGAGAGCTATAATTTTTATTGAAGATTCTCCCCGGTTTTATTCTGTAATTCTTCCCATGATTTATCGTGAAATCATGTATCACACTCAACAACTGGTGAGTAAAAGTTTTAATCACACTCAAAGACTTCTTCACTTGCGAAGCAGGACAAAGATATTGTTTGCCACAAATTACGAAAGTGCAAAAAAATACATTGACACTTATCATGAAAATATTTTGGGTATTGTATCGGATATCCGATTTCCAAGAAAGGGAACATTAGATCCGGATGCTGGAATTCACTTGACTCAGTATGTGCGGGAGAAAGAACCTCATATGCCTATAATCCTTCAATCAACAAATTTAGGGAAAAAAGAATGGGCTGATAAGGTGAATGCTTCCTTTCTAAATAAACGGTCTGACTCCCTCCTCCATGACATCCGGAATTTTGTTACCAACAATTTCGGATTTGGTAATTTTATTTTCAGAGCTTCGGATGGAACGGAGATTTCAGAATCAAAAAATTTGAAAGATTTGAAAAATCAAATAAAAAAAATCCCAGCAGATATCATGGTTCACCATGCTTCAAGCAATCATTTTTCCAATTGGATAGCAGCCAGGGGCGAATTCAAACTAGCAGACAGTTTAAGACCGAAGCAAGTGACGGATTTTGAGTCACCTGAAGAATTACGAAAATACCTGGTTCAATCTATAAATATGGCATTGGATGAGGAAAAAAAATTAAGGGTAGCGGACTTCAGCCAGCGAGACAAATCTATAGTAACAAACTTCACACGGCTTTATGGCGGCTCCCTGGGTGGAAAAGCCAGAGGACTGGGATTCATGAATAAAATACTGAGGGATTCAAATTTAGAGGAAAAATTTCCCGGTGTCCTCATCCAAATTCCACGTATCGCTGTCATTGGAACTGATGCTTTTGATCAGTTCATGATGGAAAATAAACTATATGATAAGGTTTATAAAATGGAAACCAATGAACAGTTGGAAGCAGATTTTTTAAATGCATCTCTTCCAAAGAGCCTTAACAAATCTTTAAAAGCATTTTTAAATCAGGTTAAGTACCCTCTTGCTGTACGGTCATCCAGTTTGTTAGAGGATTCTCAATATCAACCGCTGGCTGGAATGTATTCCACTCTTATGATTCAAAATGCGGATAAAGCCAGTAAAAAACGACTGAACCAGTTAAGCGAAGCAATAAAACGCATTTATGCTTCTACTTTTTTCAAAGACCCCCGTTCGGTCACTTCCACATCAGGACACCGTCATACCGAAGAAAAAATGGCTATCCTTATCACAGAATTGATCGGTCAATTTTATGGTGATAGATATTACCCGACACTAAGCGGAATTGCGCAAAATGTTAATTATTATCCTGTTTCCTATGCAGATAGAAACGATGGTGTTTCAACCATCGCATTGGGATTTGGTAAAACGGTAGTGGAAGGGGAAAAATCCCTTCGTTTTTCACCTAAATATCCTGCGATACTTCCTCAATTTTATTCCGTACGATCTGCTGAAGAAAATTCTCAATCAACTTTTTATGCTTTGGATATGGATCCGTCAGTTAACCCTTTATCCGGTGGTGAAAAATCAAATTTAAATAAATACAGTTTGGATACTGCGGAAAAAGATGGTTCTCTTTATTGGGCAGGGAGTGTCATCTGTTCGGATGATTCTATAATTCGGGATTCATTGAGATACGAAGGCAAACGGATAATCACATTTCCTTCTCTTTTGAAATGGCAGGTTTTTCCATTTCCTGAACTCATAATAGAAATATTGAAAACCGGTAAAAAATCTCTGGGAACACCTGTTGAGATAGAATTTGCTGTTAATTTATTTCGAGATGAGAAACCACCTGAATTCTGTCTTCTTCAAATCAAACCCATGGTGATCAGTAACCTGGATGTTAAAAATAATATAACAATAAAATCATCGGATGAAGTTTTTATAAGAAGTACAGGTTCTTTGGGTGATGGGCACTTCAATGGTATTAAAAATCTGATTTTTGTAGATCCTGAAACGTTTCAACCCGGAAAATCAAGAGATATCGCTAAGGAAATCGGTCATTTTAATAAAAATTTGTCCTCAGATCCTTATCTATTGGCAGGACCGGGAAGATGGGGATCGGCAGATCCATGGCTGGGTATCCCTGTTAATTGGCAGGATATTTCCAATGTAAAAATCATGGTTGAAATAGGATTAAAAAACTTCCCTGTTGATCATTCATTCGGAAGCCACTTCTTTCAAAATGTAACCAGCCGAAGAATTGGGTATTTTACTATTTCCCATAAGGGAAAGGAAGACTTGTTTGATATGAAATGGGTTCGAAAATTACCCTTAAAAGAGAAAGGGGAATTTACATCATGGTACCAACTGGATGTTCCACTTAGGATATCAATAAACGGTCAAAATGGGCTTGGAGTCGGTTTAAAACCTGAAGTGGAAGAAACCTATATTATGGATGAACAGGAATCACCTGGGATTTAAATTCCGTTCTTCACACTAACCTGCACCCAATTGTAAACTGAAGTGGAAAATATAATTTAAAAGAATGTTTGAGTCAATAAACTCAAACCACTCCCTGGTCAATCATGGCATCCGCTATTTTAATAAATCCTGCAATATTAGCCCCTTTCACGTAATTTACTTTCCCGTTTTCAGACCCGTGATGAACACAGGATTCATGGATCTGTTTCATGATATCGTGCAATTTTTTATCCACTTCGTTCCGGGACCAGCTAATCCGCATACTGTTCTGACTCATTTCCAATCCGGAGACAGCTACACCTCCAGCGTTGGATGCTTTCCCTGGACCAAATAACACATCGTTTTTTTGAAATATTTCCACTGCATCCGGTTCCGACGGCATATTTGCTCCCTCAGAAACACAAGTACATCCATTTTCTAAAAGAGTATTTGCATTTTCCTTGTTGATCTCATTTTGAGTGGCACAGGGAAGAGCAATATCGCAAGGAACAGACCAAGGACGTTTGCCTTCAATGAATTCACAACCGAAATTTTCTGCATACTCATGTATTCTTCCTCGACGGATGTTTTTCAATTCCATAATGTAATCCAATTTTTCCCTGCTAATTCCATCCGGATCATGAACAAAACCTGAAGAATCTGACATCGTAACAGGAGTTCCACCCAAATCAAGCACTTTCTCTGTAGCATATTGAGCCACATTTCCGGAACCTGAAATGGCTACTTTCTTATCTGAAAAAGATTCATTCCTGGTTTTTAACATCTCATCGGCAAAATAAACGCATCCGTAACCGGTGGCTTCGAGACGTATCAGACTTCCTCCCCAATTCATGCTTTTTCCTGTTAGGACACCGGTAAATTCATTTTTCAATCTTTTATATTGACCAAATAAAAATCCGATCTCTCTTCCGCCAACACCAATATCGCCTGCAGGAACATCCGTATTTGGACCAATATGACGGTATAATTCTGTCATAAATGACTGGCAGAAACTCATGACCTCGTTATCAGATTTACCTTTCGGATCAAAATCTGAACCTCCTTTTCCTCCCCCGATGGGAAGTGTGGTCAAGCTATTTTTAAACACCTGTTCGAATCCGAGAAATTTTAAGATGCTCAAATTCACCGATGGGTGAAATCGCAGCCCACCTTTGTATGGACCTATTGCGGAGTTAAATTCTACACGAAAGCCCCTGTTCACTTCCACATCTCCACGGTCATTTCTCCAAGGAACTCGAAATTGAAGGACTCGTTCAGGTTCTATCATTCTCTCCAAGACCCTGGAATGTTTATAGTGAGGATTCTCCTCTAAAAAATCCCACAAGGATTCCACAACCTCAAACACAGCCTGATGAAATTCCGGTTCCCCCGAATTCTTTCTTTTTACCTCATCCATAAATGCTTCACATGATGCTGCCATTTTTAAATACTCCATTAGATTTCAAAATAAATAAGATTTGGAATTTCAGGGAATTTTTGAATTGAATCCAAGAAATGGATATTTATTTTTTTTGTTTTCTTAAAAGGATCACCACTAATTTTCCAGTACTGTTTTGGATAATATTGGCGGCGTAGCTCAGTTGGTTAGAGCATCGGAATCATAATCCGAGTGTCCGGG
>CAZFKU010000044.1:0-12478 GCA_964518835.1 uncultured bacterium | reverse complement strand
TTTATTTATATTACCCAAATAGGGAACAGTTGTAAGAGTATAACTTAAAATAATTTCAACTTTCAACAGACAAAAATGTCTGTTGTACTATTCGTAGTACAGACATTTATCTGTACAATATCCCTACGACTAAATAATATTGGTTTTTTACATAATATTTACCATTTCAGCTGAGATAAATCTACATTTCCACCAGAGAGAATCACACCTGTTTTTTTACCTGAGAATTTCTCAGAATATTTGAATATTGCAGCCAAAGTTACAGCAGATGAAGGTTCTACAATTATTTTTAGTCGTTCCCAAATTAAACGCATTGCTTCTAAAATTTCATTCTCGGAAACGGTGAGAATTTCACTGACATATTTTTGTATCATGGGAAATGGTTTTTCTCCCACTGTTGCCCGTAAACCGTCAGCCAAAGTGTCAGGATATTTAGACGGTGCTATTTTCCCAGAAACTAATGACATTCGTCCATAATCTGCTAATTCAGGTTCCACTCCAATCAGTTTTACTTTTGGAAGTAAATCTGAAGCTACAACTCCCGTTCCGCTTATGAGTCCTCCACCACCAATAGGTACTACAATAAAATCAAATTCATTTAATTCATTGATTAATTCCAATGCAACAGTACCTGCTCCGGTAATGACACGATAATCATTGAATGGATGAACCGGTATTGCACCGGTATCTTTTTGAACTTCTTGGTATGTAGTTTCCCTGCTTTCAATTGTGGATTCACAAAAAATTAATTCAGCACCATAACGTTTCATGGCCTGGATTTTAACTGGATTTGTGGATTGTGGGGTAACTACATAAGATTGAATTCCATTTAAAGTTGCTGCATGAGCTACTGCAGCGCCATGATTTCCGGATGACACAGTAACAACACCTTTTTTCGATTCTTCTGATGATAAAGATAATATGGCATTGGAAGCCCCACGCATTTTAAATGATCCTGTTTTCTGAAAATTTTCACATTTGAAAAAGATTTCCCCTCCCACTTTTGAATTGACTGTTTCACTGGTTAAAACTGGTGTTTTGTGAATGAAAGAGGTAATTCTGGATAAGGCATTTTGAACATCCTGAATATTCGGTTCCTTATTCACGAATTTTTTCGGGATCTAAATCTCATCTTTTTACATCAGGATAGAACTTACTTCCCAAAATCAATGCTACAATTGAAATGGTGATGGCTGGGAGGACCTCATCTACATTTCCATAAAAGGTTTCCGGGATAATCTGCTGAACAAATCCTGCTTCCTTCCACAATAAAGTGGTAACAATTCCTGACGAAATAGAAAGGATAGCTCCCATTCTTGAAACATTCTTCCAGAATAATGCGGCTACCAATGCAGGAGTAATAGCAGCTCCGTAAATGGTGTAAGCATACAGTGCTCGTTCAAAAAATCCCTCTGATTTTGAAAAACCAATGGAAACAAAATATGCAATAATTCCCAAGACAAGAACGAGAATTCTGCTCAAAAAAACAATCTTTTTTTCATTTACATTTGAATTTATGTGTTTTTGATACACATCCCGCATGAGAGTTGTGGCAGGAACAAGCAAGTATGAATCTGCTGTGGAAATAATGATTCCCACAATGGTTGTCATCATGATCGCCCCGATGAAGGGTGGTAAAAATCTGTGAGCAGAATAAATGAGTACATGCTTACCCACTTCTGCATCTGGAATCATGCTGGAGCTCACCCAGGCGGTTGCAATGATTAAAAGCTCAATCACTAAAACTGCAATGATCAATATCGTGGTAGCTTTGGTTGCCCCTTTTGCATTCTTACTTGCAAAGAAGCGTTGATACATATTTGCATCACCCAAAACAAGTAAAAATCCCGGTAAGCAGAAATTGATGACATCCATGAATGAATAGACTCCCCAAAAATGCATGTGATTTGGTTTTCCCATGGAATGAAATGAGAGTTCCATTCCAGTGAAACCACCAGCTTTAAACCATAAAATCGGAAATGCAATAAGTAAGGAAAATGACATGATAATTCCATTTCCCACATCTGTATAAGCTACACTGAATAATCCTGCAAGCATGGTGTATGCAATGATAAATACCGCAGCTACAATTGTTGCCCATTCCAAACTAATAAGACTTTGACCTGTATCATCAACTAATATCGTATGTAATACTGCACCTCCAGCATTGTACTGATAACTGACAATGACCATGTATGCCATGACCAATGCCATGACACTTAAAATCCGGGCGGTTGTTCCATACCGATCTCCAATAATTTCCGGAACGGTAAATTTTTCATAGGAGCGAACTTTCCCCGCTATTTTAGTAAGTAGAAATATTCCAAATACACTTCCTATTGGAAGAATAAATGCAGCTAATCCGGTTGCATATGTTTTTCCTGCATTTCCTAAAATTGAACCGGTTCCAATCCATGTAGCAAGCATAGTCCCTACCAATACCCAGGGAGTCAGGCTTCTCCCTGCTACGGCAAAATCTGCTTGAGTTTTAATTTTACCTGCTTTGTAAATCCCCACTCCGATGAGTAAAAATAAATAGAAAGAAATGGTGAGCAGGTAGATCATCAAAAATTAACTAAATATAATTTAGGGAGAAATCAATCCAGCATCAACCGCCGAAGATGACGAATCGGAATGGAACCATGGGAAAGCAATTCTTCATGAAATTCTTTCAGGTTAAACTCATTACCCCTATCTTTTTCAATATCCCGTTTTAAATCCCACATGAGGGTGCTCCCTACAAAATAAGTGGAAAGCTGCCCAAATGACAGTTGAGCCCTTCTCCATTTTGCAGTCGCTTCAGCATCCTCCTGAAAAGTCTCCTTCACCATCAGTTCTATGGCTTCTTCTTTTGTCATGTTGTCAGCATGGATTTTCTGATCTATGATTGCATTTGCAATTCCTCTCAGTTTCCACTTCATTTGAACCAACCTGTATCTGGGGTCGCCATCTCCGAATCCTTCCTCGATCATCATCCCCTCGGTATAATGTGCCCATCCTTCCACCATTACTCCACTTCCCAAAACAGAGCGTAAAATGGAAGGATGGCGATTGGAATAATACAACTGAACGTAATGCCCGGGAAGAGCTTCGTGAATTGATAATATTTTTACGGAAATTTTATTATACTCCCTGAGGAATGATTCAGCTTTTTCATCTGACCAATCTTCAGGTACAGGAGAAACATTATAAAATGTGGGGAGATTGTCCTCCAACGGGCCGGGAGCTTGAAGGGATGCAATGGAAAATCCCCTTTGATATTCCGGTGTTTCCCGTATTTCAAGGGGCTTGGAAGAATCAAGTGTCAATAAATCCTTGTCTATGATAAATTGATTTAATTCATCAATGGTTGCCTGGGCATTTTCCACCACTTCATGCCGTTCCACATGGTCATCAGCAATACTGTCTAACACTTTTTTGATCACCTTTAATTGTTCGTCATGTGACCGGACGCCGGGAGTTTTTCCAAATAGTTTTTCGTAAAGTGGAATTGCTAAATCCAACATCTCAAATTGAACCGATTTTAGTTCCGAAATTGCCCGGTTCATTACTTCCTTGGCGGAAATCCCCTCATTTAATGTGTAAGGAAGTAATTGACTGTAAAGGTTTTCTCCCAACCTGAAATCTCTATGGGGTCCTGATTCCAATTTCTCCTTTAAGAATTTTTGATATTTTTTGATGGCTTCAGAAGCTTTCTCTCCTGCCTGTTGCAAATTTTCCGCAAGGTCTGAATTCAAATCATTTATGAAGGCCTTCAATTCCTCATCCATGACACTGATCAGTCCATCGCATTGTTTTATTGCTGTTTCCAAATGAGGGGCAGGCATGATATTTAAAATGGCTTCAGCATTTTCCAGATATTCCGGTGTGGCTTCAATTCGTCTTTTCAAACTGACTGCTCTTTCTTCCTTCGGTGCAAACGTATATCCCATGAGAGTTTCATATCCCGATCCGATAGTCCATACCGGTCCTGTGGGATTCCATGTATGACTTTTTATTTCTCTCAAGTGAAATATATTTTTATCCAATGAATGGATTAATAAATCGTAATCCACCTGGTCATTCTTATTTAATATTTCAGGATTTAGTTTTTTCAGTTGAACCAAAAAAGACTCCGTAATGGTCAGGTCCTGGATGTAATCTTCCTTTCGGTTTGAAGGAAGTTTAGAATCATATGTGTGGATTCCAATCCATGTTGCGGTAACAGGATTAGAGCGAAAATACCACTCCAGATAGGATTCACGAATTTTGTCAAATTTCTTTTTATCGCTGTTATGCATGATAATCAAAATAATAAAGATGACAAATAACCCAGAAATTGATATAGTTTTGGTTGGAGATATTTTCATCTTGAATTGTAAAATTACCCCGTTTTACCCCAAATTCCAATGGTAACTATGTATATTAAATGTATTTCTCAACTCTTATTGTTATGCTTAATGGTTTATGGTTGCGGCAAAAAAAAAGATTCCAAGCCGGTTTTGTCAGAAACAAATGAATTAAAACAGGAAGTTTCCAATTTGAATCGCCTTGCAAACGAAAAAAGTCCTTACCTGCTTCAGCATGCCAATAATCCCGTGGATTGGTATCCCTGGGGAGAGGAAGCATTCACAAAAGCAAAATCGCTGGACCGTCCGGTATTTCTTTCCATTGGATATTCCACCTGTCATTGGTGCCACGTGATGGAACATGAATCTTTTGAGGATGAAGAAGTAGCAAATTTAATGAATCAGTATTTTATTTCCGTGAAAGTGGACCGGGAAGAACGCCCTGAAATTGACCATGTGTATATGTCTGTCTGTCAGGCAATGACGGGAAGAGGCGGCTGGCCTTTAACCATCATCATGACTCCGGATAAAGAACCGTTTTTTGCAGGAACATATTTCCCGAAACAGGGCAGAGGAAACCGTCCGGGGATGATGGAGTTAATCCCTGCCATTGCCCGTAATTGGGAACAGGACAGGGAAAAACTTTCAGGAAACATTTCCAAAATCAAGGATTACCTGGCCAGGACCAATACAAAGCCTATTGGAGATTTTCCTGATGAATCCATTTTAAGTGATGGATTTACTCAATTTCTGGGACGTTATGATCATGAGTTCGGCGGGTTTGGTAAAGCACCCAAATTTCCGTCTCCACAGGATTTCATTTTTTTACTGAGGTATTACCACCAGACTAAAGATGAATCCGCACTTCTGATCGTTGAAAACACATTGAAACACATGCGCAGGGGAGGAATCTGGGATCACATCGGTTTTGGGTTTCATCGATATTCAACAGATCGAGAATGGCTGGTTCCTCATTTTGAAAAAATGTTATATGACCAAGCCATGCTTGCATTAGCATATCTTGAAACTTATCAAGTTACCGGTAATGAATTTTATGCAGAAACCGCACGGGAAATCTTCACATACATTTTAAGAGATATGACAAGTGCAGAAGGTGGTTTTTACTCAGCAGAAGATGCAGACAGCGAAGGTGAAGAAGGACTTTTTTATCTGTGGACATTAGACGAAGTAAAACAAATTTTGGGAGATGCAGAAGGTGAATGGTTCATCACTGCCTATAACCTGACGGAAACAGGAAATTTCCGGGATGAAGCCACACGCCAGTTTAACGGGAAAAATATTTTACACCAAAAAGGAAATTTAAAAGAATTAAGTCGCAAATTAGGTCTCAGTGAAAAAAACCTGAATGGATTCATCCAGAGTTCAATCACAAAATTAATGGAAGTGAGAGAAAAACGGATCCATCCGTTAAAAGATGATAAAATCCTGACAGACTGGAACGGTCTTATGATCGCTGCCCTTTCCAAGGGTGCTTCCGTTTTGCAGGAACCGTTTTATCTGAAGGCCGCTGGAAAAGCTGCAGATTTTGTTATGAAAGAATTACGTGATTCAAAAGGAAGACTTTTGAAACGGTATCGAAACGGTGATGCAGATTTAGAAGGACATTTGGATGATTATGCGTTTATGATCTGGGGATTGCTCAATTTATACGAAGCGGGGTATGACTCCAAACAGCTGAGCCGAGCTATTGAACTTGCTGAATTTATGGAAGAGGATTTTAATGATGATGAAAACGGTGGGTTTTTTCTGGGCAGCGACCAAGCGGAGAAGCTCATCATCCGTGCCAAAACAGGATATGACGGTGCTATCCCATCTGGAAATTCCATTGCCGTCCTGGTGTTGAACCGACTGTATCGTATGACGGGAAATTCAAAGTGGGAAGATCTTGCTGAAAAAACTCTCAGGTCTTTTTCAGCAGATTTGGAACGAGTTCCTTCAGGGCACACTGCAATGCTATTGGGATTTATGTATGATGCCTACGGTTCGAAAGAAATTGTTGTAGTGGGCAACAGTCGGTATGAAGAAACTAAAAAGGTGCTGCAAGAGTTACAATCTCAATATGTTCCTCAACGAATCATGATCTTTAAGGATACAAGCAAAAGACATGATGCCCTTTCAAAGATCGCTTCGTGGACAGAAAATCATTCCATGAAAAATAATAAACCAACTATTTACATTTGTGAAGATTTTGCCTGTAAACTCCCTACCACAGATTTAGATAAAGCAATTGAATTAATTAAAAATTAAAATGAACACAGGAACTTTATGAAACTACACTGGAAAATTATCATCGGACTTATTACTGGGCTGGTTTACGGAATCATCGCCTCTACTTCCGGATGGGGGGATTTCACTCAGGACTGGATTGCACCCTTCGGAACTATCTTTATCAACTTGTTAAAATTGATCGCAGTACCATTGGTTTTATCTTCTTTGGTAACGGGAGTTGCGTCTCTTGCGGATCTGAAGAAACTATCCCGAATAGGCGGCAAAACCATAGCCATCTACATTTTCACAACGGCTATTTCTGTTTCGCTGGGATTAGTCATAGTAAACCTGATGCAGCCGGGAGATCACGTTCCGCAGGAAATGAAGGAAAAACTTCAAACCACCTATCAACAGGATGCCTCCTCCAGGACAGATTCTGCACAAAAAGTGAAAGAACGGGGTCCTCTTCAGCCTATTGTGGACATGGTTCCCAGTAATTTTTTCAGTTCTGCTTCCAGCAACCGGAATATGCTTCAAGTGGTATTCTTTGCAATTATTCTGGGGATCGGACTCATTCAAATTCCCAAAGACAAGGCAAAACCTGTTCTTGCCTTTTTTGAAGGATTAAATGATGTCATTATTAAATTGGTTGATCTGATCATGCTCATGGCACCTGTTGGTGTTTTTGCCCTTATTGCCCAAACCATTAATAAAGTTGCAGGTGATAATATATCTCAGGTGATGGAGCTGCTTGGAGCATTGGGTTTCTATATGCTGGCGGTCATTTTTGGATTGATTATCCATATGCTCATCACCTACACCGGAATCTTAATATTGTTCACTCCCATGCCTATAAAAACATTTTATACCGGAATTGCCCCAGCACAATTGCTGGCATTTTCCACCAGTTCCAGCGGAGCTACACTTCCTGTAACCATGGAACGCTGTGAAGATGAATTGGGAGTTTCAGAAGAAGTTTCTTCTTTTGTCATTCCCCTCGGAGCGACCATAAACATGGATGGGACCGCTTTGTACCAAGCTGTTGCGGCGGTGTTTATTGCACAGGCATTGGGTTTATCACTAGATATTGGAGCTCAACTTACCATTGTGTTCACTGCTGTTCTGGCTTCCATCGGCACTGCTGCTGTTCCGGGAGCAGGGATTATTATGCTGGTGATCATTTTAGAAGCAATTGGTGTGCCCAGTGCAGGGATTGCTTTGATCCTCGGAGTGGATCGAATTCTAGATATGCTGAGGACCACAACCAACGTAACAGGAGATGCGGCTGTTGCAGTAACCATCGCTTCAACTGAAGGGCAACTGGATTTAAAATTGGAGAGTTGAATGGGAAATAATTTATGATAAAAGTTTGAAAAATGTATATACGGTGCTTTTTGCAGTATAACCGGTGTAAAAAAAGAGTACATATGGAGATATCTTCCATATTACTAATAGGTTTGAGGTAAATAACGAAAATTGTATAACAGGTTAATTCAGTGCGATATACACTTTTGGGTAAGTCGTAGATACAGGGATTAATGTCTTTAGGAAGGATCAACAATATGGATTGGAAGATATTTTTAACAATATTCGGTGCGGTTTTTGTCGCCGAGCTTGGAGATAAAACTCAGCTTGCGACAATGCTGTTTGCTACTGATAAAGAGGTCAGCAAATACACTGTATTTTTCGCAGCTTCAGCTGCCCTTATTGTTGCATCTGCACTTGGTGTGTTGGCCGGAACAGTATTATCAGAATATATCAATGAAAAGTATCTCCACTATGTTGCAGGGGTCGGTTTCATAGGCATTGGTATATTTACCCTATACAATGCGTAAAACACATAATAAGTCACTGTTAGAGAGAAATACCAGTAAATAAAATGAAAAATGAATAAACTGTATTGAAGAAAATCATGAATTGTTTCATACTTAATCCTGAGTTCATTTTTTACATAGGTTTAGCACTTTTTCTAACTCATCAGTTGGATGCGATTCGGTGTCACGAGTGGAGACTGCTCCCGGGTTTGAGGCATCTGGAAGATGGCAAAGCATCCCGGATTTTAATTGTATCTCACATTCCGGTTTTAGTGATATTACTTTGGTTCATTTCTTACACCAATTCAATGGTTCAATTCTGGTTTCAGGCAATTCTGGATGTGATGTTCATGGGACATCTGGGTAAACATATTCTGTGGAGAAATCATGAAAATAATGAGTTTAACGGACCATTATCAAAAATTTTCATATTATTTACAGCTTTAGCAGGGTTGTTCCATTTAATTCTATTGGTTGTTTGATAAGTAGAAATTCTAAAAAAAATAAAAAGTGTTATATATCAGAAAAAACTGGAGATTATGAGAATGAAAGTATCATTTTCAGACATTGGATTTCAGTGTTGTACAGCTGAATCCAAAACTCAGGATGCCCTAGTCCCACAAAATGAAATTGGATTGCTTTACGATGGAAAAGCATGGTTTTATGATGTGTGGGCATTTTTGACAGAATCCAAAGCAGGTAAAAGAGCTTTGGAACTTGCCGGGGTTAAGGATGGACAATTCATTCTGGAAGTAGCGGTAGGTACAGGCAGAATGTTTTTTAAGATGGGTAAAAAAAATCCAAATGGCAGGAATATAGGAATTGATATTTCAATCGGGATGCTTACCAAAGCAAAAACAAAAATGTTGAAACAAACCCATAATAATTATTCCCTGATTATTGGATCTGCTTTCGATTTAAATATTGAAGATTCCTCAGTAGATATTTTGATGAATAACTACATGTTTGATTTGATCCCTTTTGATCAAATGGATAGAATAATTGTTCAGTTCAGGAGAGTTCTAAAACCGGACGGAAAACTGGTTTTGGTCAACATGACCAAACCTGAACGTTTTGGTGCTGGTCTTTACGAAATTGTGTATCATCTTTCACCGACATTCATGGGAGGTTGTCGCGGGGTTCAAATGACAGATTTATTGACAAGGCATGGATTCAAAATTGAGACAAGGGAATATGTCCAGCAAATGTTGTTTCCATCGGAAGTTATACTTGCAACTAAATGAAGTTGTCTCGCACCCTCTCAACCAGACAACTAACCTCGCCTCGTGAGTCCAGTCGTTAAAATATGCATCGCTGGTTCATAACAACAGGAATAATTTTTGTTCTGATCGGAGTTATAATGCACACTGCACCGGGACTTATCAATTGGTTTGGGAGATTGCCGGGTGATATACGTATTGAGTCTGGTCAAACCAATATTTTTGTTCCAATCACATCAATGGTTCTCATCAGTATTGTTTTAACAGTTCTAATAAATTTATTAAAACGTTAATTTTTTAAAGTGTTTTATAAATTAAAATGAGTAAACAGGGACTTATTTTTTATTTAATCAATATTGTAGGTGGGATTGCAGTATTGGTTTCTTATGTATATGGATTATCAACACAAGTCGAACTAAGGGGAGATTTATGGGGTGCAGTACCTGAAAGTATTCGACCCTATTACACAATTTGCATGTTCCTTTCTGCTGCAGGTTATTTTTTCTTTACAGCTTATATTATTATTCATATTCCCTTCGATAGTGAACATATCTTTAAAACTTTTGATTTCACACTAATAAATCTCCTTTATGCAGGATTTATTATTCCTTCTGTGTTTTGGATTTCCATGACCTTTTCTATGATAATTAATCCTTCACCCTTGCTATGGATCGGGATTAGAAGTGTATTATTTACAGTAGGTTTCTCTTCAGTAGGATTACTTGGAGTATTCATCTTTTCCGATTTTGATAAAACATCATGGCTTTATTTTGCAGGTGTTATTGGACTCATACCATTCTGCATACAAACAATGATTTTGGATGCTCTAGTTTGGCCTGCTTATTTTCCTAGATAAATGACCTAAAAATGGGTAATTAATTTCATTTTCTCTTATTTAACATATTTTGAATCCAGAATAATCCGATCACTGTCTTTACATCCGTAATCTCTCCATTATTTACCAATTCCATTGCATTTTCAGTTGTGGTCGGAATGAGTTCCAAGAATTCATCTGAATCTTTATTCCCGGTTGTCTTGGTTAAATTTTCAGCCAGATAAAGCCACATCTTTTCATTGCAAAATCCAATGGCTGGATGAATGTTCATCAGAAATGTGAGTTTTTTTGAAGTGTAACCGATTTCCTCTTCCAATTCCCTTTTAGCGCAATTTTCAGGCGTTTCACCTTTGTCCAGTTTTCCAGCTGGAAATTCGATGAATACATCCTTCGCCGGATAACGATACTGCCGAATGAGACCCAATTTTCCATCAGGAAGAATGGGAATGATACAGGACGCACCGGGATGATCTACCCATTCTCTTGTGCTGACTTTTCCATTTGGGAGTTGAACAGTATCAAGAAAAACTTCCAACATGCGACCGGAAAAAATGTGTTTGGATGACAGCATAGTTTCTGTCAAATCGGAAAACATTCTTTAAATATTAAATTTTGAAATTATTGTAAATTGATAATTATTTGCAGGGCTTCATCCATTTCTGCATCGGACATTTTTCCCTTGTATAATCCCCGAACTGTCCTATTTCTGTCCAAAATGATGACATTGTAGCTGTCTTCTTTCAGGTTCCAACTTTTACGAAGTACAGCATCAAAATCAAACAACACAGTTGTTTCATATTTTTTCGCTTTTCGTCCACCAATAGCACGAATCAGAAAATCCGGTTTCCATGAACTGGCGCAGTCAGCTATTCCAATACCCTTGAATGTTTCTCTGACGATCAAACTGTCCACATCCAGAGCATATTTTACCCTGTCATTAAATTCTTCGTTCATTTCGGATTCATCAGGATCCACATAATTAATCTGCAAGATTTTCCCTGACCAATTATCCATGGTATGAAGGACTCCGTCTGCATCCTGGAATTCCCATTCCGGAGCAATCATTCCCACTTTAAGTGAGGATTGTGAAAATAAAATTGAAGTGCTAATTAAAAGTGTGAATAAAACCTGATTCATTAAAAATATTCGATATAGGTGATCTTGAGTTCACGGTTAAAATAATTTACTTTGTCTTCATCAAAGAGCAGATTATTAAAATCCAGTTCTATATGCAGGCGGTCAACAAATGTCCATCTGACTGCAGCATTCAAATAACCTCCTTTATTTAAAGCAAGTGATTCAGCAGTCATATCATTTTCATTCAATGCAGCATTATATTCAACCAGCAGTGATAATTCAGGATTGATCTCCATATCCAACCCAAAAAATAAATTGGAATCGTCGTCGCCATCTTTATCTTCTAAAAAATTTTTACTCATCCCGGCATGAAGTCCCGCATTGCCCAATGGAGTCTTCCAGTTCTTGCTGGCAGAAATATAGGCACCGTAGGCTTTGATGTCATATCTTTCCACAGGTGTTGGATCTAATGGTTGACCATGTTCATCCATAGGTGTGTGATCATAGGTATAGGTGCCGTATCCCTGAGTCATCAGACCAATAGCACAACCGGGAGCAGAACCCGTCTCATCCAAAAGATGATATTTCAGGTTCACTTCCGGGCGGGGATACCATTGAAGGGAGTCATCCCCAATCAGGTTTCCAGCTCCATAGGAAAGACCAAATTGAAACCTGTCGGTGATCCCAACCGTGAGTCCCGTTGTCAAACCCCCTTTTTTCTGGACCCGCATTTCCATGGAAAAACTTCCCCGTACCAGTGTTCCTGCTGTAGGAACTGTAATCAGACTTGTTGGAGGAGGATAGGTAGTTTTCTGGGCTGAAATTAGACTTATAAATAATACAATGTTTATGATTTGGTATGTGATTTTCATGGTGTTTTCTATTTTATTTAAATGTCAATTTATGTGAAGATTTCCAGCAAATCAATAGACAGTTTTCCTCTTTTTTCGATTTTTTATTTAACTGGATTCAAAT
>CAZFKU010000043.1:0-12498 GCA_964518835.1 uncultured bacterium | reverse complement strand
CTATTTATCGAGGGGAATTTTTGCATGAGCGGGCGATGAGAATCGAACTCACGTCTCCAGCTTGGGAAGCTGGGGTAATAACCATTATACGACGCCCGCAGAATTTATCTGAAATTAGTAACTTTGTTTATCAATTTTCAAGAATGATAAATTGGAATCCTTCAGTTGACTTTCCCATCCTTTTTTCCAATCAGCGAACTTTATTGAACCCATGCCATCCAATTACAAGTTTATATTGAAAAAATATACTGACTGAATTTTACATAATATAGTCAATTATTTGACTATATTATGTTAGTCATCTTACCGGTTCGTCACCCTATATCTCAAGTGTGATCTATAAGATAATTTTGTAAAAGAGAAAAAGCACAATGAATCCCATGTTTAAATTTTCAACCAAATCTCGATTTTCCCTTCACTTCATTCATTTTCCTAATTCTACTTTCTAAACCTCTGTATGGCAAGTACTTAAAAGAAATCCGAAAATGGGGGTGAAAAAAACTCATGATAATTAGCTTCCTGAGAAGAAATATTTCACGACGAGAAAAACAAAATTTTTAGGAAATTTCTATATCCTAAAATAGATTCGTTTCCGCCAACCACTGGAATTTTGATTGTTTGATTCCGGAGACATAACTTACTTGCCTTCCTTTTTGTTCGAATAGTAAACAAGTCGAACAACCACATACCACATATTTTAAAGGAATAAAATGGCAGAAGCTATAGAACTTGATTTGAACACGACTGACGTAAGTCACCTGGACCCCCGGGTCAAACAGAGTCTGATTGAAATCCAATCCAGGCAGGATGAACAGGGAAAGTCATCCATCCCAGAATCCTTCACACTCACATCGTACTATGAAGAAGACTCGTTGGGGGCAGATGTCCTTAAACAAAAATATCTCGCTCCCTGGGAGAACCATCCCTGGGAATTATGGGAACGTCAGGCAAACGCTTTGGCATCGGTGGAGAGGACAAAAACCCTGCAGGACAAATGGAAAGTTAAATTTTTTGATGCTTTGGAAGATTTTAAATTTGTTCCCGGCGGTCGTATCATGCATGGAGCCGGAAGGGATGACATCACTACCACACTGAACAATTGTTACGTTGTGGGAATCCAGGACGACTCCGTCAAAAGCATTTATAAAACCATCATCGAAGAAGCCCTGACCTATAAGTATGGCGGAGGATGTGGGCATGATTTGTCCATTCTTCGTCCTTCAGGGGATCAGATAAACGGAACCGGTGGTTTTTCCTGCGGTCCCACGGGATTCATGAATCTGTTCAGTGAAAATACAAATACCATTGCCCAGCACGGTCGCCGGGGTGCCAACATGCAAACCCTGAGGGTGGACCACCCGGACATAGAAAAATTCATTGAGATAAAAACCGGTGATATCAACATGGTGAAATTCTCAAACATCTCTGTATTATTGACCCATAAATTTATGAAAGCCGTTGAAGCTGATGCAGATTTTGATTTGATATATAAAGGGAAAGTTTATAAAACAGTTTCAGCCCGTACCCTGTGGAAAAAAATCATACGCCATGCCCATAACAGCGCAGAACCGGGTCTGCTCTTTTGGGATACCATGAAAGAATATCACAATGCGGAATACTGCAGTCCCCTCGTTTCAACAAACCCCTGTGCGGAGCAGCCCCTTCCGGATGGTGGATGCTGTAATCTAGGGGCAGTAAATCTGGAACGGTTTGTGGATGACAAGGGGAATTTCAAGATCGAAAAATTTAAGGAAATTGTCAGTGTCGGAACCCGTTTTCTTGACAATGTCATTGATTACAATATTGACAGACATGCACTGGATGAACAGAAAAATAATGCTGAAGGTGACCGGCGGATTGGTTTAGGTATTCTTGGATTGGGAGACATGCTGGTAAAAATGAAAATTAAATATGACAGCATAGATGCCATCCAGACAGTGGATCAGGTCATGAAAATTTTTCGAGACACCGCTTACGAAACAAGTGTCCAATTAGCTCAGGAGAAAAAACCATTTCCCAATTTTCATTGGGATGGGTATTCTAAAAGCAAATTCATCCAGCAGCTGCCGAAAAAATTAAAGGATAAAATTCAACAAAACGGGATTAGGAATTCCACCCTGAACACTGTTGCCCCAACAGGATCAGGAGCAATCGTAGCCAGAGTCACTTCCGGGATTGAACCCATATTTGCCACATCCTACAATCGCCGGGTAAAACAAAACGACGGTTACGGAAAAACATTTAATGAGTATAAGGTTTACCATCCCATCATTAAAAAATTGTTCGATGATGATAAGAACCTTCCGGATTATGTGATCACCTCCCATGATATTGATCCGTTTTTCCGTGTGAAAATGCAGGGAACCATCCAGAAATACATTGACAGTTCCATTTCATCAACAGTAAACCTTTCAGAAGATGTATCAAGGGAAACTGTGGCAGATATCTACATGACCGCCTATAAATCCCAGTTGAAAGGAATCACTGTTTACAGGGAAGGTTCCCGGGAAGGAATATTGGTCACGGATAAGAAAAAGGATGCAGACAAGGATGAGAAAGCTGTAGAGACTCAAACCAGATCGAGCAGTGATCCCAGGATCAGACCCTACATCACTTATGGTGAAACAAAAAGGATCCGCACTGGAGAAGGAACACTGTACATTACGGTTAATGAAGATGAAAGCGGGTTATGTGAGGTCTTTACTGCTATTGGAAAGGCAGGAGGTCATGCTGCCGCACAATCAGAAGCAATCAGCCGCCTCATATCACTGGCGTTACGATCCGGTGTCAATCCAAAAGCAATCGTGAAACAATTAAAAGGGATCAGCGGTCCCAACCCCACATGGGAGGATGGACGCCTCATTTTATCAACTCCGGATGCAATCGGGAAGGCTCTGGACGATTATTTACAATCCAGACATTCTAAGAACAATGAAAAACGGAAAAGTCTGAATATTACCATGGCGGAGGAATCAGAAGAAAAGTCAAGAGATGTTGCAGATTTTACATTAAAATCTATAACAAATTGTCCGGACTGTGGCGGTCCTGTACAGTTTGAATCAGGTTGTATAACCTGTCAGGGATGCGGATATTCCAAGTGTGATTAATCAGTACACGAAATAAGCTCTAACTTGTCTCCTAATAAAAAAGCCCCGATTTTCGGGGCTTTTTTTTATTTAATAGTTCTGATTGTATTAAAATTCCATTAATTCTTCTTCTTTCATCGTTTGCAAGTCTCCCAGAAGTTTAACATGATCATCGGTATATCCCTGAATATCCTGTTCAGCACGGTGAATCTCATCTTCGGAAATATGATCTTCTGTTTGAGTGGCTTTTAAATGATGATTTGCATCACGGCGTACATTCCGGACAGAGACTCTCCCTTCCTCAACCAGTTGATGAACATGTTTAATTAACTCCCTCCGCCGTTCTTCAGACAAAGGTGGAATGGGTACCAATACAGCCATACCATTATTATTCGGTGTCAGTCCAAGATTGCTTTGTTGTATGACTTTTTCGATCTCAGGAATTAATGTTTTTTCATAAGGTTGAATCGTAATCAATGAGGCATCCGGGATAGTGATATTAGACAACTGGTTCAAGGGAGTCATTGTCCCATAATAATCAACGCTCAATCCTTCCAGCAAATCTGGATTTGCTCTGCCGGTGCGGACCTTGGCTAACTCCATACGGGTATGAGCCACGGCCTGATCCATTCGGTGTTGGGCGTCTTTTAGGATATCTTGAACCATAGTTTATTCGCTAATTAAGGTCCCTAAATTATTGCCTAAAATAATATCTTTCAAGTGTCCCGGTGAATTTATATTGAAGACCTGAATGGGTAAAGAATTTTCCCTGCAAAGTGTAATAGCTGTCAAATCCATCACCCGTAAATTCTTTGCTAAAATTTCTTTATGAGTAATAGTATCGAATTTGACAGCATCTGGATTTTCCTGAGGATCTTTATCATAGACTCCATCCACTTTGGTTCCTTTCAATACCACCTCTGCTTCCAATTCTGAAGCTCGCAGGGCGGCGCCGGTATCCGTGCTGAAAAATGGATTCCCGGTTCCTCCGGCAACGATAACAATCCTGCCTTTTTCTAAATGGCGTAGAGCTCTCCTGCGAATATAGGGTTCTGCGATCTGATCGACCTTTAACGCTGTAAGGGTCCGGGTAGGGCACTCAACATGTTCTAAAGCATCCTGTAAAGTGATGGAATTCATGACAGTCGCCAACATTCCGAGGTAATCACCTGTGATACGATCCATACCTTTTCCCGCTGCCTGAAGACCCCTGAAGATATTTCCAGCTCCGATAATCAGTCCCATGGAAACTCCCAGATCATGAATGGATTTCACTTCCCGAGCCAGATAATCAGCTCGTTCTGGATCAATACCAAAACCCTTTTCTCCAGCAAGGATTTCCCCACTCAGCTTTAGGAGAACCCGTCTGTAGACAGGATTATTCATAAGGGGATATAATAAAGTTAGGCTTCTTCGCCGATTGCAAACCGGATATACCGGTTCACCGTTATATTTTCACCGAGGGTAGCAATAGTTTCAGTTATAATATCCTGGAGTTTTTTATCCGGATCTTTTATGAAGTTCTGTTCTAAAAGGCAATTTTCCTGATAATATTTATTTAATCTCCCTTCCACCATTTTTTCAATGATATTATCCGGTTTTCCAGAAGATTTTGCCTGATCTGAATAAATTTCTTTTTCCCTTTCAATCACTTCCCCTGAAACTTTTTCCCGGCTCAAAGCGATGGGGTTTGTTGCAGCGATCTGCATGGAAATATTATGAGCTAATTCCTGAAATCCATCTGTTTTCGCCACAAAATCAGTTTCACATCCCAATTCCAGTAAAACACCAAGGCGATTACCCTGATGAATATAGGAATAAATTATTCCTTCTTTTGCATCACGGGATACTTTTTTTTCTGCTTTTGCGATCCCTGATTTTCTTAAAAAATCTACAGCTTTTTCCATGTCCCCTGATGATTCAACGAGTGCCTGCTTGCAGTCCATCATTCCGGCACCGGTTTTCTCACGTAATTCTTTTACTAATTTTGCATTCACACTCATTTTACTAATCCTTTTTATCCGTCGTTTTTTCTTCTTCAACTCCTTCATCTTCCGAGTCATCTTCTGATTCTATAACATCCTCAACTGGATCTGTAATCTCTGCATCACTTGCAGCTGTCTCCTCAGACTCTGCTGAAGGGCTGGAATCAGATTCTTTCGTTTCCTCCATTTCTTCTTCACTTTCTTCCAAACTTTGGCTATCATCTGATTCTTCAGATACAGTTTCCAATTCCTCTCCAGATTTTACCTCGACATCCGATTCACTTTTTTCAACTACCACTTCTTCCCCCGCTTCCTCCAACTCGGCAGTCGGTTCCTTCACAACATCCGAACCGTCTTTTGCTGCAAGGATTCCATCAGCAATAGCAGAGATAATCAGTTGAATTGCCCGGATTGAATCATCATTAGCCGGAATGGGATAATCCACAGGACGGGGGTCAGTATTGGAATCCACGATAGCAACCACCGGTATTTCCAATCGGTTAGTTTCCTTGATTACAGTTGCTTCGTGATTGGCATCTACGACAACCACAACTTCCGGGAGTCGGCGCATATCCTTAATTCCACGATGCTGATCTGATAATTTAATGCGTTCACGATTAAGCATCTGCACTTCTTTCTTGGTGAGGTCGTCATAAATGCTGGATCCCTCTTTCTCTAATAAATGAAGTCGTTTGATACTTTTTTTGATTGTGGAAAAATTGGTTAATGTGCCTCCCAGCCAACGTTCCACGACATAGAACATGCTGCATCTGTCTGCTTCCTGCTGGACGATATCCTTAGCTTGTTTTTTAGTCCCTACAAATAATATTTCACCTTTATCCCGAACCGTATCCTGTAAAAATTGGATTGCATTATTGAGGTTTCTAATCGTCTCATCCAGATTAATGATATGCACCCCATTTCTAACCATCAAAACATAGGGCTCATAGTAGGGGTTCCACCGACTTGTGACATGACCGAAATGAGCTCCGGTCCTTAAAAGATCATCAAATTTTATTTCTGCCATAACACTACCGTTTTGAAAATTGAAATCGTTTTCTTGCTCCGGGTTGACCGTATTTTTTTCGTTCCACCTGTCTGGAGTCTCTTGTCAGGAAGCCTCCCGCTCTTAATTCTTTCTTGAAATCTTCATTCACTTTTATTAATGCTCGGGAAATTCCAAGTCTTAATGCACCTGCCTGTCCCGTAAGACCGCCCCCTTTTACCTGAGCCTGAATGTCATAACTTTCAAGCGAATCCACTGTGCTGAGGGGTTGAGTGACCACCATTGAAAGAGGACCTCTGCACAAATATTCCTCAAAAGGACGACCATTAACTGTAATCTTCCCTTTACCGGGAGCTAAATACACCCGGGCAATCGAACTTTTTCTTCTACCAGTACCGTAATAAAATGTTTTTGACATTTAAAATTCCATAACTTTTGGATTTTGAGCCTGATGGGGGTGTTCACTCCCTGCATATACTTTGAGATGACCTATAATTTTCCTGCCTAAGCGATTGTGTGGAAGCATCCCCTTGACAGCATTTTTGACTATTCTCTCAGGATGGGTTTTCCGCATTAATTTTAGATTCGTAAATGATTTTGCCCCCGGATAACCAGAATGACGGAAATATTCTTTATTTGATTCTTTATTACCGGTTACACGAATTTTCTCAGCATTGACCACAACAACACAGTCACCCATATCCATATGAGGAGTGAAATCAGGTTTGTGCTTACCACGTAGAATCTGGGCAATCCTGCTGGCAAATCTGCCTAATACCTGACCATCGGCATCTGCAACCCACCATGAATGCTCAATTTCTGATTGTTTGATAGATCTTGTTATTTTCATAATTTTCGCAACGAATAAAGCCGATGAAAATAGTACCCTTTTCTAAAGAATGTCAACACTTTAACTCAATCTTTTGAGTATTTTGTCCTTTCTTTGTTACAGAACTTTTTATTGAAATAAATTATTGAATCAGGAAATTTCTGAAATATACCCTTTACCAACACTGGCGATGGGTTTTCCCAATAGTGTTTCGCCGATGAAGGGGCTGTTCCTGGATTTTGAGTAAATATCATCTAAATCAAACGTCCATTTTATTTCAGGATCAATAACAGTAATCTCAGCCGGATTTCCCTTTTGAAATAGATTAGATTCAAATCCCATTATGTCCCGTGGATTGACCGTCAGTAGACAAATTATCTCTATTATATCTAGCTCATCCTTCAATACTTTATGCACTACACCAAAACAGGATTCCAATCCGATCATCCCGAATGGCGCTTCATTAAAATCCGCTTCTTTTTCTTCCACGGTATGAGGAGCATGGTCTGTGGCTACGCAGGTTATAATTCCCTCTTTCACAGCAGAAATCAATGCTTTTCTGTCTTTTTCCGTTCGAATAGGTGGAGCTACCTTGAATGACGTATCGAATGAATGGAGGGATTTATGATTAAAATATAGATGGTGTGGCGTCACTTCCGCTGAGATCAATTTTGAAAACTCTAATGTTTTCTTAATGTGCCGAATACTCTTTTCAGCAGACACATGTGGAACGTGAAGTTGAGTTCCGGTCAGTGTGCATAGCTCTAAATCCCGGTTTACCATGGATGATTCAGCCACATCCGGATTGCCTGTTAAACCGATCTCTGTAGAAACGGTTCCCTCATGCATCACACCATTTTTGCGGATACATGGATCTTCTGCATGATTAATGATCGGAACACCAAACATTTTAGCATATTCACAGGCTAATCGAAAAACCTGTCCGTTTGAAACCGGAAGACCGTCATCACTGAACGCTACTGCTCCTGCTCTCACCATTCCCCCCATTTCGGTTAAATCTTTTCCAATTTGACCTTTTGTTATGGCTCCGATGGGATGAACATGAACAGGAAGGTCTTTTGACTTTTCCACGATAAAACGAATGGACTCCGGTGAATCCAATGGGGGATCTGTATTGGGCATGACGCATACCCGTGTAAATCCACCTGCCATAGCGGCGTTACAACCTGTTTCGAGTGTTTCTTTATCCTCACGCCCCGGTTCACGAAAATGAACATGCATATCAAAGAAACCATGAGTGATAATTTTTCCGGAACAATCAATTGAGGGAATGTCTTCCGGCGGATTGGATTGAAGTATGCCTTCAATTTTCCCATTTTTTATCCAAATGTGTCCTGAAAAAGACTTTTTGGCATGTGGATCAATAATGGTACCATTTTTCAATACAAAGGATTTAGGCTGTTTTTTAAGATTCATTTTCATATAAATAAATTCTACTCCGCTTCTGAAGGTACCTTTTGCCCCAGGAGCAAATAAAGAATTGCCATTCTTGAAGCCACTCCATTTAATACCTGGTTTAAAATGATAGCATGTTTTCCATCGGCAATATCGCTGTCAATTTCGATCCCCCTGTTCATGGGACCCGGATGCATGACGACAAGTTGTTTATTGTGGTTCTTCATCCGTTCGGAAGTGATCCCAAACAGTGACCGATATTCTCTTACTGACGGAATGAGTTTTTGACCCATCCGTTCAATTTGTAAGCGCAGAACGATAATAGCATCGGCCCAATCTATGACTTCATCCAGTGAGTAGGAAACTTTCGTGGGTAAAACCTCAATATTAAGAGGCAACAATGTTGGTGGTCCACACAGGGTAACCTGTGCTCCCATCGCTGCCAAACCAAATATATTACTGCGGGCAACCCGACTATGAGTAATGTCTCCGACTATCCCGATTTTCAATCCTTTCAATGAATCAAATACTTCGCAAAGACTCATCATATCCAAGATAGCTTGGGTGGGGTGTTCATGCATCCCATCACCTGCATTTATAACTACAGCATCCACAAATTTAGTTAATTTAATTGCAGATCCCGGGACAGGATGACGCATGACCACTGCATCAATTTTCATTGCTTCTAAATTTTGGACCGTATCTTTAAATGACTCTCCCTTTTTTAAACTGCTTCCTGATCCGGAAAAATTCACTGTATCTGCACTCAAACGTTTTTGCGCAAGTTCAAAACTGATTCTTGTCCGGGTTGAATTTTCAAAAAAGAGGTTGACAATCGTGTGTCCCTGCAGTGATGGCACTCTCTTGATAGGGCGTTCCAAAACTTCCCTGAATTGAAATGCTGTATCAATGATGGATTGGATATCTTCACTGGGATAATTTTTTAATCCCAATAAATGACGATTACTCAGCATTATTTTTTTCCTTTGAATATTGCCGAAGTTCTACCAGGTCTTTTCCATCAACTTCCTGTAAATATACATTCACATGTTCTCCCTCATTGGTTGGAATATTTTTCCCCACATAGTCTGCTTTGATGGGCATTTCACGATGACCTCTGTCCACCAATACCGCTAACTGAATTTTGGATGGTCTGCCGAATGACAAAATTTCATCAATGGCAGCTCTGATTGTTCTGCCTGTATAAAGCACATCATCAACAAGGATAACGGTTTTTTTATCTAAATTGAACGTAATATCTGTCCCCTTCACCTGCGGAACCACAAGCCTTTCCATAAAGTCATCCCGGTGAAAAGAAATATTCACCGTTCCCAATTCCACATTTTTCTGTGCCAATTTTCTGATGTTTTTTTTAATTCGGTGTGCCAGGGGTTCGCCTCGGGATAAAATTCCAATAAGCACTATGTCATCCGGATTTGTGTTTTTTTCCACAATTTCATGAGTCAAACGAAGAATCATTCGGCTGATATCCGTTTTGTCCAGAAGCCTGGTTGTTGATTTAATTTTCATATTTTTCCATAAAAAAACCTCCGGGCAGAATGATTATAATCAATCCCTCTGAACGGAGGTATTTCTTCTGCCCTTACCGTCTCACTGGATCGGTTTAAAGGGTATCTTTATGGCTAAAATTACAACTATTCACTCATCCATGTCATTCAATAGTTTTATTCAGAGAATAGTTTTTAGTTTTATATAAAGCATCAAAGATATTTTCCGTTATTTGATTTTTAGACAATTGGGAAACATCAATCGTCACATTAATGTTTTCCTTGCGGAACCACTGAATTTGTCTTCGGGAATACTGTCTTGTTTTTACTATAATTTCTTCTTTCATTTCATCGTATGAAATCTCTTTTTTTAGATAGGATTGAATCTGTTTGTAACCGATTGAATTCAAAGGAGGAAATTCCAATCCTGATTCAGTCTGATATTTAATGAGCTGTTTTACCTCATCCACCCAGCCTTCTGCTAACATTGCTTCGGTTCGCATTTCGATTCGCTCATTTAATCTTTCTTTTTCCATACACAATAAAACAGAAAATAAATCCAGAGTATCACCGGAACCATCCTTCTGCATTTGAAAATGTTCACTGGGAGATCTACCTGTGGTTTCATAAATCTCCAATGCCCTCACCAATCGTTTTTTATTATTGATGTGAACAATGGAGCCATACTCAGGATCAATTGAATTTAAAACATCTAATAATTCCTTCGGATTCGAATCATATTCTTCATTCAGTCGTTTTCTTATTGAGAGGTCGGATACACTTCCTTCAAAAATTCCATGGGTTAATGCACGATAATACAACCCGGCCCCTCCACAAATGATTGGCTGTTTTCCATTAGATTGAATTTCAGTAATTTTTTCTTTTACTAATTTTGCATATTCTCCTGCAGATACCGGTTCTGACGGTTCCCGAAAACCGATTAAATGATGGGGAATCCCACCCATCTCTTCTTCTGTGGGCTGTGCCGTTCCAATCTCCATTCCTTTATAAATTTGACGGGAATCCAACCCTATTATCTCACCGTTTAACTGTTTTGCAATTGAAACTGAAATGACTGTTTTCCCTACAGCAGTTGGACCAACAATGGTCAATATTTTTTTCATATTCTATATGAAAATTAGGTTTCGTAAGGTTCAGTCAGCAAAGACATAGTGAAAAAATTGAATTTTTCTTGTTTGCTTTTCAAATCAGTCTTACTTTGTTTTATGAATTTCGGGATTCATTATCACCATTTTAGGAGTATGGATACATGTATATTAAGAGCGAGGCTTATCATCCCAACCCCCACTGGAACGGAAGAACCAAATGAATGAACAAGTCCATCATTTGGTCTCCGATCGGTTTCGCCATTAGCAAACAAGAAAGTGAATTATGAAATCATTTGGTAATTTAAAGAAAATTGGTCTTCGAAATATTTGGGCGAATGAAGCTTCAAATTTTACACCTTGGTTGGCAGAAAACATTCAAGCATTAGGTGAAGTTTTGGGGATGGAACTTGAACTATTGGAACAGGAAGCAGCAGTCGGTGATTTTTCTTTAGATTTATTAGCGAAAAATTTGAGTAATAATAAAACGGTTATCATTGAAAATCAGCTTACTCAAACCGATCATGACCATTTAGGAAAACTTCTCACATACGCTTCTGGGTTTGATGCCTCTGTAGTTATTTGGATTGCTGAAAAAATACGTGATGAACATAAACAAGCATTAGATTGGCTTAATCACCACTCTGATGATGAAACAGGTTTTTTTGGTGTTACTGTAGATGTATTTCAAATTGATGATTCAAATCCAGCTTATGTTTTTAATCCAATTGTATTCCCAAGTGAATGGCAAAAATCAAAAGGTGGAAATAAGAAAAAAATCACACCAAAAGGTGAAGCATATTTGAATTATTACCAAGAATTGATTGATACTTTACGGGAAAAGCACAGGTTCACAGGTGCAAAAAAAGCACAACCACAAAATTGGTATGCATTTTCAACGGGTGTTTCTGGTTTGGTATATAGTGCTGTCTTTTCACAGAAAGATGTAAGAGTTGAACTTTATATTGATCGTGGCGATTTTGATGAAAATAAAAAATTCTTTGATTGGTTGGAAGATTCAAAAGATACAATTGAAGCTGATTTAGATTTTTCACTCACTTGGGAAAGACTTGATGATAAAAGAGCATCAAGAATCTATGTCCCAAATAATGGCTCAATAAACGATAATGAAAAACGGTTAAATGAATTAAGAGAATGGCAAATCATTAATTTGTTAAAATTCAAAAAAGTATTTGGTCCTCTAATTCAAAAGTTCAAAAATGGTTGAAATTGTTTGCTAACCCTCACTCCACCCAGCCTACATTGGCATTACGGCAGGCAGGCGGACGGCTTTGAGAAATAGCTTTATCAAATGCAGGCTTGCCCACCGTAGCAAATGCGTAGGTGGGTGAGTTTATTCGTTGGTCGGTCGCTATGCGCCCGACCAATGGCGAAACTGTGCCCAGTCTGGTGGTTGGTTCGGCGCAAGCGCCTCCCAACCCCCACTGGAACGGAAGAACCAAATGAACGAAAACATTCTTCATTTAGTCTCCGATCAGTTTCGCCATTAGCCAGTAACAATGAAGCGAAGTAATTCAACAATAATTTTTATTTATCTGATT
>CAZFKU010000042.1:0-12648 GCA_964518835.1 uncultured bacterium | reverse complement strand
CGAATTCAATATTTTCAGCAATTTGCAAAAAATGGACAGGGATCCTGGAAACCGTACCTATTTATGGAAGCATTGAAATAGGGTACTTATGAAGAGGATTCTCAGCGGAAGTGCTCCCAGCGGACACCTGTGCATAGGAAATTATTTAGGAGCATTAAAAAACTGGGTTGAGTTACAGGAAGAATATGATTGTATTTATTTAATCGTTGATCTCCATGCCATCACCACTCATCAAAAACCATCTGAATTAAGGAAACAATCCCTGTCCTTTTTAGCTCAATACATTGCCTGTGGAATAGATCCTGATAAAAGTATTTTAACTATTCAATCTCATGTTCCTCAACATGCAGAACTTTCCTGGGTTTTGGGGACAATGACCTATATGGGGGAATTGAACCGAATGACTCAGTTCAAGGAAAAATCAAACCGTTTTAACGAAAATATAAATGCCGGTCTTTATACATACCCTGTATTAATGGCAGCAGATATCCTGTTGTATCAGGCTGACCTTGTTCCTGTGGGGGCCGATCAGAAACAACATTTAGAGTTAACCCGCAATTTAGCACAGCGGTTTAATTCACGTTATTCAGACACGTTTACCATTCCTGAACCATTTATACCAACGGTTGGTGCTCGAATTATGAGCCTTCAGGATCCCACCAAAAAGATGTCTAAATCTGACACAGAGTTGAATAATATTATTGCACTTTTAGATAAACCGGATATGATTCAAAAAAAACTGAAAAGGGCTGTGACAGATTCAGGAAAGCAGATTCTATTTGATCCGGAAAAACGACCGGGAGTGGCAAACCTTATGAATCTTTATTCCGGACTTACAGGGATGGGTATGTCTGCAATTGAAAGTCATTTTGAAGGGAAAATGTATTCTGATCTCAAGAATGAACTTTCCGAATTAACCATAGACACACTCACACCTATCCAAAATGAATATGAAAAATTAATGGCTGACAAACCGTTTTTAAATTCGGTTCTGGAAAACGGACAGGAAAAAGCCAGTAAAATTGCAGGGAAGACCTGTCGAAAGGTCTATAAAAAAATAGGGTTTTTCCCTATCCGGTCATAAATGGTACCCAATGTATAAAGTACAGTTAGAACAATTTGAGGGACCTCTTGATCTGCTTCTTTATTTTATTAAAAGGGATGAGTTGGATATTTATGATATTCCAATCGCTAAAATTACAGAAGATTATATGAAAACAGTACAGGATTTGAAGGAAGTGAACATTTCGACAGCCGGTGAATTTATTTACATGGCTTCAACATTGATGAGAATAAAATCAAAAATGCTATTACCATCTTTTTCTCAGGATGATGAAGATGAAATGGAAGATCCCCGGCTTCCATTGGTGAGGCAGTTGTTGGAATATCAAAGATTCAAAGAAGCAGCTCATTCCTTGAGTTCCTTGTCGGAAATCCGCAGTCGTTATTTTACAAGAGGAAAACCTAAAAATATTTCTTCAGTTGAAGAAAATGCAGCAGTTTTTGTGCGCAATGTTTCCCTGTTCGATATTGCTACCTATTTCAAAGCTGCCATTGACAACAGACCTGTGATCAGCAAATATGAACTTCATCGGGAACTTCTAAGTATAGAAGATCAAAAAGCAAAGTTACTTGCTTACATTGACGGTGATGGAATACTCCGTTTTTCTTCCCTCATGAAACGTCTGAAAGACAAAATTGAAATTATCATTACATTTCTGGCAATCCTTGATCTCATAAGGGAGTCAAAAATAATCGTTATACAAAATGAATTGTTTAGTGAAATGGAAATTCACCTTATCTCGGAAAAAAACTGATGTCCTCTGCAGAAACGGAAGAATTATTCGTAATCGAAGCACTTTTATTTGCAAGCCCTCATCCTTTAACACAAAAACAGGTAAATCAGATTTTTGAAGATGAACCACCAATACTGAGTTCTGTTATTGCAGAATTGAGGAATAAATATGCGAGAGAAAACCATGCATTTGAAATTCAGTCCATTGCCGGTGGATATCAACTCAATTCACGACCGGATTTTGATATTTGGATTCGGAGATTATTAAACAAAACAGGTAAACTATACCTGAGTACAGCTGCACTTGAATCCTTGGCAATTATAGCTTATAAACAACCGTTGAATCGGTTTGAAATCGAGTCTATTCGAGGAGTAGATTGTTCAGGTGTATTAAAAACCTTATTAAATAAAAATCTGATTTGCATTAAAGGCAGGGATGAAGGTCCCGGTCGCCCATTACTGTATGGAACAACAGATGATTTTCTGGAAGCATTTGGATTGGGGAAGATATCTGAGATGCCAAAACTTAAGGAGATCATTGAATTAACCCAGGAGGAGGAACCTCCAAATGAGATGCAGGTGGATATATTTTCAGAAGATACTATTCCTGAAGAAGAGTAATTATTCACTCACATGAGGTTGAATAAATATTTAGCCCATTCCGGTGTCGCTTCAAGACGGCAGTCCGATGCATTGATAAAGCAGGCGACTACATTCGTTAATGGGAAACTCATCACAGACCCGGCATTTCCGGTCACAGAAAAAGACAACATCGTATTTGAAGGTAAGAAACTTTCTATTGTAAAAAATAGTCAGGTGTTCCTTTTTCATAAACCTCTCAATGTGGTGACCACCACCTTTGATCCTCAGGGGAGAAAAACTGTGCTGGACTATGTGAAAACGGGAGACAGGATATTCCCAATTGGAAGGCTGGACCGCAGGACAACCGGTTTATTATTATTGACAAATGATGGAGAATTGTCAAATAAATTACTCCATCCAAAATTTGGAGTTCCACGAATATATGAAGCGGAAATTGAAGGGATTTTAGATCATAAAACGATCCGGAAAATTGCCAAAGGAATTTTTATTGGTCAGGGTGAATTTGGTCGGGCAGAAGTTTTAAAGCAGAAAAAGATAAAGAAACGAAGTACGGTTCATTTAAGACTTTTTACCGGTAAGAAAAGGGAAATAAGGCGAATATTTTCTTTTTTGAATGTGCGCCTTTTCAGTTTGAAAAGAATACAATACGGTCCAATTTTGCTTGGCGATCTTCCCATTGGAGAGTGGAGACCCTTGAATAATACTGAATTAAATCAGCTAAAAAATGGGAAGCGGGGTTAAAAAAATACCATTTTCCGAAATTGTCTTATTTATTGGTTTTATTAAATGATAAAAGTAACTTTGTCGGCTTATTGAGAATTAAATGTGATGATTATTGCCATTGACGGGCTTGCAGCAACTGGGAAAAGCACTACTGCAAAAGCTGTTGCCGATACATTAGGTTTCACGTATTTGGATACTGGAGCCATGTATCGAGCTGTAACACTTGCAGTTTTTGAAAAAGATATTCCTTTGGCAGATGAAGAAACTTTGAGAATGTTTCTTACCACCCTGGATTTAAACATTCTTTACATTGAAAAGACACTCAAGATCGAATTAGAGAAGGTGGATGTTACGGAGCGAATAAGAAATCCTGAAGTAACGGCTAAAGTGAGTGAAGTCAGTGCGGTGCCGATTGTGAGAAAAACCATGGTTAATCTTCAGCGAAAATTAGCTTTCGGAAAGGATTGTATTGTTGAAGGGCGGGATATCGGCACAGTTGTATTCCCGAATGCCGATGTGAAATTTTTCATGATTGCCGATGACAGAATACGGGCTGAGCGAAGAAGAAAAGACCTTTTAGAATTGGGAAAAACTAAAGAAATTGGTGAGCTTGAAACGGAAATCAGAGATAGAGACAGGAAAGATTCGTCCAGGATTCATTCGCCATTAAAGAAAGCGGAAGATTCTATAATGATAGATACTTCACATTTGAATTTTCAAGAACAGGTAAATAAGATTGTTGAGAAAATTAAAACAGTACAAAAAGGAAAATATATTAAATGATTGAACATGAATTAAAAACACCTTCAGTTGAAGAGGCTTCAGAAGAATTATCAGACGAAGTCAGTGTTGATACCGCAGTGAGTGTGGAAGAATTAACACCTGCTGTTGATTATTTATCCCCTGAATTGTTTCAGGACATAAAATCATATAGTAAAGAGGATATGGATCAAGAGGAAGTGGAAGAGGAAATCCCCGCTGAACTACAAACAAAGTATCTGGAAACCCTTTCCGATATTGACGAACAGGAACTGGTTACCGGTAGAGTAATTGGAATGACGGATAATGATATCATCTTAGATATTGGCTTTAAGTCAGAAGGAATCATCGAAAGGTCTGAATTTCCCGAAGATGAATTACCTCAAATTGGAGAACAGATCGAAGTGTTCTTAGAGACTTTGGAAAATAGATATGGGAATATGGTTCTATCTAAAACCAAAGCTGATTTTCTAAAATGCTGGAAAAAAATTAGATTGACATTTGAAAACAGTGAAATCATTTCCTGTAGGATCCTCCGCAGGATCAAAGGAGGGATGGTTGTAGATATTGGCGAAATTGAGGCGTTTTTACCCGGCTCACAAATTGATATACGCCCTGTCCGGGATTTCGACTCCTATTTAGATAAAGAACTGGAAGTGCGGATTGTCAAGTTTAATGAAATGAGAAAAAATATCGTAGTCTCCCGGAAAGTTTTATTGGAGGAGGAATTAAAGGAACAGAGAGAACATCTTTTTGATCAAATCAACGTGGGGGACATCATGGAGGGGCAGGTTAAAAATGTCACAGATTTTGGTGTATTCATTGATCTGGGAGGTATAGATGGATTGCTTCATATAACCGATATTTCATGGGGAAGGGTGAACCATCCTTCTGAAGTGGTTACTCTGGACGAAAAACTTACGGTAAAGGTAATTGATTTTGATGAGGAAAAGAAGCGGATTTCCCTGGGATTAAAACAGTTAACAACCCATCCATGGGAAAACGTAAATGAAAAATATCCCATTGGGTCTACTGTGAAAGGTAAAATCGTGAGTATGACCAATTATGGTGCGTTCATAGAAATCGAACCCGGAGTGGAAGGATTGATCCATGTCTCTGAAATTTCATGGACAAAACATGTTAAAAATCCATCAGAACAGTATAATATGGGAGATGACGTGGAAGCTCAGGTATTGACCATTGATACAGAAGACAGGAAAATCAGCTTGGGTGTCAAACAACTCCATCCCGATCCATGGGATACGATTGAAGAAAAATTTATGATTGGAACACTCCAAAAAGGAAAGGTGATGAACCTGACACAGTTTGGCGCTTTCGTAGAACTTGAAGAGGGAATTGACGGTCTCATCCATGTCTCTGATTTATCCTGGACAAGAGTGGTCAGGCATCCAAAAGAAGTTTTGGAAAAAAATCAGGAAGTGGAAGTTCGGGTATTGGAAGTATCAAGAGAAAATCGCCGAATTTCTCTGGGGCTGAAACAAGTTGATGAAGATCCCTGGGGAGAGTTCATTAAATATTTTGAAGCAGGCAAAGAGGTTCAGGGAACCGTTATTCATGTTCTGGATAAAGGCATTATCCTGCAGTTGGAACACGATGTAGAAGGAATTGTTCCCCTCGCTAGAAAAAGTAAAAAAATCCGGACAAAAATAATGGAGGACTACAAGCGTGGGGACGTTCTAACCACAGTAGTCATGGAAGTCAAACCCGATGAAAAAAAAGTTATTCTAATTTTAGATGAATTAAGCGACACTTTAGATGAAAAAAAGGATGAAGTGAAGGAATATTTGGAATCTCAGGAGGTTCCTACCGGTGAAAAAATAGAAATTCCAAATCAATCGGATGAGGCTGAGGTTGACTCGGAATAGATATTTTTTGTGGTGATGATTTTTGGGTAAAAACTCAATATTCAGTCGGGAACAATACAGTAATTATTATTTATTTTTAGGCTCATTTGGACTGGGATTTTTTCTCTGGTTATTTGTGACCAGCAGTGAAGAATATTCCGGTATAATGAATATTCCTCTTGAGGTCAGGAATATAAGTGCAAAAAAAGCCCTTAAAGAGGAAGTTCCCAATACGGTTCAGGCACGATTTTCGGGTACGGGACATGAGCTATTGAAAGCATTTCTGCTTAAAGACTTTTATGATGATTATAAACTGGTTTTAGACCTTGACCGTATTTCTGAGGAATACAAATTTATCTTAAATGAATATTATGAACGTTTTCCTCATAAAGTTGTCATTCCTTCATCCTGGAAAATCGATTTTCTGGAAATTGTATATCCTCTTGAAATTCAGATAAGTCTGGATGAATATCTTGTAAAATCATTACCTGTCATTCCCAAAATTGTTATCCAATCCGAACCGGGGTTTGTACAAGTAGGCGATATTAACATTTCCCCAAAAATCATTGATGTTGCCGGCCCCAGGGAATTGGTTGATTCTCTTCAATGGATGACTACAGAAGCAGAAACACTTACAGCATTAAAGGAACCCGTGAGAGACGGTTCCCTACCCATTCAAACTCCACATCGATTAATCGAATTTAAGGATAAAGTCATATCCTATGAAATTGATGTACAAAAGATCAGTGAACGAATTATCAGTGATATTCCAGTTCAGGTAACCCGTGTCCCGGACAGATTACGGGTATTTGTGAATCCAAGGACTGTTTCCCTCACGGCAGTTGGCGGTGTGTCACGAATTGCGGATATTTACCCGGAAGATTTTTTTATCTACGTTGATTTTGAAAAACAATGGTCGCAAAAAAAACAATTTTATGCACCGACTGTAGTTGTACCTAATGATGTAATTGAATGGCAGGACCTGTCCCCACGGAGCATTGAACTGGTTGTAACCCGGGATTCAGAATGAGTGTATTGGGAATTGAAACTTCCTGTGATGAAACAGCAGCAGCAATCATACATAACGGGAACATCCTTTCAAACATCATTCATTCTCAGCAAATTCATAAAACCTCCGGAGGTGTTATCCCGGAATTAGCATCCAGGGAACATGAATACTTTCTGAATACCATTGTCAAAAATGCCTTAACCACTGCAGGTGTTAGTAAATCAGAATTAAATGGAATAGCTGTAACACAGGGTCCCGGTTTAGCCGGGTCTTTGCTTACAGGAGTTTGTTTCGCAAAAGGACTTTCATTGGGGCTGGATGTTCCACTCATTCCCATCAATCATCTTGAAGCACATATAGGTGCGAACTTTTTAGGGAACCCTGCGTTAACTTACCCTTTTATCTGTCTTCTCGTTTCCGGAGGACATACACAATTATGGCAAATAATGGAACAGAATAATTTTCATTTATTAGGGGAAACCCGAGATGATGCTGCGGGAGAGGCATTTGATAAAGGAGCAAGAATTTTGGGATTGGGATATCCCGGCGGTCCTGAAATTGAGAAATGTGCGTCCGGAGGAGACCCAAAAGCAGTTGATTTTCCCCGGGCCTTAATGAGTGAAAATAATTTAGAATTCAGTTTCAGTGGACTGAAAACCTCCCTTCTTTATTACATGAGGAATCTGCGTGAAAGTCAAAATGAATATAATATGAGTGACATTGCAGCCAGTTATCAATCCGCTTTAGTTGAAGTATTAATAACGAAAGTAAAAAATGCCCTAAAATTAACGGGTATTAATACTTGTGTAATTGCTGGAGGTGTGAGCGCAAATAAATCATTAAGGGAATCAGTAAAAAAATATTTATCCCATGCAAAAGTACATTTTCCACCCCTGCCACTTTGTACGGATAACGCTGCTATGGTGGCTTATTTGGGTGAACTGAAATTTTCTGAAGGGGGAAATTCCTCCCTCGCATTCCCGGTTCTCCCAAATCTTTCTTTATCTTAAAATTATCAGTTCAGAATTATGGTGATTGATGTGCAATGGTTTGTGGATTTCCAGGTGAATTATTTTAATCAAATTGTTTAAATATCATATAAAATGTATTGTGGTAAATGCCTCCTTTTCATCCACATTAAAAACGTTTCATTTGAAATAAAAAGGGAACTTTGATTTATGACCATTGAATTTCTCCATCATACGGATATGTGGTTTTGGATTTTGATAGTGGGAAGTATCATAACAATGATTTGGTACCTCATTTATTTTAAACCCACACATGAATTCAAAATATTACCATTATTAAGATTATTTACAGTTTTAATTCTATTGATTGGATTAATTCAACCGAAGATAACTCAAATCATTCAAGGTGAAAAGACAAAGGAATTAACTGTTATCACAGATAATTCAATGAGTATGAATTACCATAAAGGAAATTCTTTGACCAGGTTAAACAATGACCTATCATCTCTGAGAAAAAAACTGGAGGAAAAGAATATAGATCATTCCCTTTATTTTTTTGATAAATCTGTTTATCCGGTTGAGGAGGGAATTCAACTGACAGCCACCGGTTCCAACACAAACATTGGAGATATTATCAATATAGCGAAGGATGAAAATCCCGAAAAATTAATGGGGTACATTCTCATTTCAGATGGACAAAATACCCTTGGAATTAATCCTAGACATTCAGTGAAAGAGGTTTCAATTCCAATTTTTTCATTAGGTGTAGGGGAAAAGTCAGCCCGGGTGGATGTTTCAATAAAATCTGTAGATGCTCCTGCTGTTGCAATTAAAAATGAAGGTATTGAAATTATTGGTACGGTAGAAACATTGGGAGAGGTAAATAAACGACTGACTGTATCGCTGTATGATAAAAACAAATTAATCGGGTCTAAATTTATTCGTGTTTCAGGGGGCGGGTCCCAAACAAATGTTCGATTTAGGTTTCATCCAGATCAGCTGGGAGAATCATTCTATACCATGAAAATATCCTCTTTGGAAGACGAATTGAACATTGATAATAATCAACATTCATTCAATATTTCGATTTTACAGGATCAATACAATGTGGCAATTTTGACCGGAGCGCCTTCATTTAATACCGGTGTACTAAAGCAAATATTACACAGGATGCCCAGGGTATCGTTGGATCATTTTATCCAACATCAATTGAAATTTCATCCCGGATTAAAAGCATTTTGGGAGAAAAAATACGAACTCATAATTTTAGATAATTTTCCAGTCAGCAATTTGTCAAAATCGTGGTATACCTTTTTAAAGAAAAAAATTGGGTCACAAAATTCCAGTCTGGCATGGATCGCAGGACCTTCAATAAACAAGAGGGTTGTTTCTTCGGTTTATTCAATTTTTGGAATCAGGGATGCTAAATGGACATTGGATGATAAATTAACAAATTGGATTATGACTTCGAAGGGAGAAAATATTTTAAGATCCTTTGGAATCTATCCTGATTTTATTGTGGGAGAATTGGAATTTCCACCACTCAAACCGGGTTTACAGATTTCATATCAAGGTACATCAATGCATCCCCTTGCATCTTTTGAAAGTAGTTTCGATTCCCCTGTACTTCTTTCTGGTGAAACGAATGATGTACGAATGGCGGTTTGGACTCCTGAAAACCTTCACGCATTGCATTATAATTTGACATCAACCAAATCAGCGAGGTTTTCAGAAATATTATTGAGCGGATTATTTTCCTGGTTATTACGTACCGGTGGAAATGAAACTCTCCATTTTAGATTAAATAAAGACAATTATCAACAGGGTGAAGAAATTCAAATTTCCGGTGTTCGTCATTCGGAATCAGCAATAGGTGAATCTGTTTTATTTTATATTAATGTGAATGATTCTATTGTTAGTTCAACCGAACTGCAGTTTAATCCATTGAAGGAAAGATGGGAGGGAGCATTGTGGGCGTCTTCTCCCGGCACTAATGAATTCATTGTTGAATATCAGGATATATCGGGTACTTATGAACAAAAAGGAAAATTCCATGTGGAAGAAAGCCAGGTCGAACTGAATAAAGTGTTTTTAAATGAGGAATTGTTGAAATACATTTCAGGTCAGACAGGAGGAGAATATTATCCTTGGGCACACATGGATAGTTTGATCTCACACCTGCATCCAGAAATTTCATTAACAACGGAGACCAATAGAATTCGACCTTATGAGAAATGGTGGATGGTGGTTATTTTAATTTCCATTCTATCTATGGAATGGGGTATTCGTCGTAAATTTGGCTTTTTATAATTTTATCATATCAATCATTTTAATAAGAAATAAATGAAACGTATATCAGTAATCGGAACCGGATATGTGGGATTAGTGAGTGGTGCAGGGATTTCAGACTTTGGTCATCAGGTTACATGTGTAGATATACTTGAAGAGAAAATTTCTTCTCTAAACAAAGGAAAAATTCCTATTTATGAACCGGGGTTAAAAACTTTAATTGAACGAAATGTTCAAGCCGGACGCTTGGTTTTTTCAACAGAAGTTGGAAAAGTGATTGAAAATAGTGATGTTATTTTAATTGCAGTAGGGACACCGGAAACTGCTGACGACAGCCCTGATTTAACCGCAATATTTTCAGTTTCAGACACTATTGCCGATCATTTAAATGACTATAAGGTTATTTGTACTAAGAGTACTGTCCCGATTGGTACCGGTCAAAAAATCATAAAAAATATTTCCTCGAAAACGGAACAATCTTTTGATTATTGTTCGAATCCGGAATTTTTGAGAGAAGGCTCAGCAGTGGGGGATTTCCTCAGACCTGACAGGGTTGTTCTGGGAGCAACTTCCAAAAAGGCATTTGAAGTGATGAAGGATGTGTACCGTCCTCTTTACATCAATGAAACTCCAATGCTTCATACCACAATTGAGACATCAGAAATGATAAAGTATGCCAGTAATGCTTTTTTAGCTTTGAAAATAAGTTATATCAACGAAATTGCAAATCTTTGTGAATCAGTGAATGCTGATGTTCACATTGTCGCCCGGGCTATGGGAATTGATGGACGGATCAGTCCTAAATTTCTCCATGCAGGCCCCGGATTTGGCGGATCCTGTTTCCCCAAAGATACAAAAGCATTAGCTTCTCTGGCTCAATCGATGAACACTCCGATGCGTACACTCGATGGTGCTATTAAAACGAATGAATTACAGAAAAAAAGAATGATCGAAAAAATGAAATTACTTATTGGGGGGGATTTCAAGGATAAACAGATTGCTGTTTTGGGCCTGACCTTTAAACCTGAAACCGATGACATAAGAGAATCCCCTGCTATTCCAATGATAGAAGTCATTTTAGAAGAGGGTGGAAAAGTATCTGCTTATGATCCGGAAGGAATCCCAAATTTTGCAAAGTTATTTCCAGATATTACTTATGAAAATTCATGGGAGGATGCAGTATCAAAATCGGATGGAATGGTCATTTTTACTGAATGGAATGAATTTAGGGGAATGGACACAGAAAAACTAAAAACATTGATGGGATCTCCCGTAGTTCTTGATACAAGGAATATTTTAAATATGCATGAATTTCAAAATGCAGGGTTTACATTTGATAATGTGGGGCGATTACCCCGCTGAAGGTTGGAAACCATTTTCCATGGAAATTAAAGAATTATCCCTGCCCGGATTAATGGTGATTAATCCTGAGGTTCATAGAGATGAACGAGGATATTTTTTAGAATCCTTTCGTGGTGATATCATGACAAAATTTGATTTGCCCTCATTCTTTATTCAGGATAATCAAGCAAAATCTGATAAAGGCACACTCAGAGGACTTCATTTCCAGCTTAAATATCCCCAGGGGAAACTGGTTCGGGTTTCTATGGGTAAGGTCCTTGATGTTGCCGTGGATATCCGCAGGGGTTCTCCAACTTTTGGAGACCATTACAGTACAATATTATCAGATGAAAACCACGCTATGATGTTTATTCCGGAAGGATTTGCCCATGGGTATTCCATATTGTCGGATACTGCTGTTTTTCAATACAAGTGTACACAAATTTATCATCGGGAAGATGAATATGGACTCTTTTGGGATGATCCTGAGTTAGATATCGATTGGGGAATTTCGAATCCAACCGTTTCACAAAAGGATTCAGGACTTCCTTTCCTGAAAGATATCAAGAAAGAACACTTACCCAAATATGAATCCTAAAGTTTTTTTTATAACCGGTGGATGCGGGTTTATCGGTTCCAATTTTATCCGTTACCTACTTGAAAAAACTGATGTGAAACATATCATCAATTTAGATAAGTTGACTTATGCAGGTAATACATCAAATTTAAAGGAATTTGATTCTGACAGTCGTTATATGTTCATCAAAGGAGATATCATTGATTCTAAATTAGTTCGCAGTATCTTTCAGAATCATAATCCGGATTGTCTTATTCATTTTGCTGCTGAAAGCCATGTGGACAGATCCATTGATGGACCTGCAGAATTCATAAACACTAACATTATTGGGACATCCACTCTTCTTGAAGAATCACTACGATATCATAAATCATTGAGTAATGAATCGCAAATGGATTTTCGGTTCCAACATATTTCCACTGATGAAGTATTTGGCAGTCTGGGAGAATCAGGATCGTTCACGGAAACCACCCCCTATGACCCCAGTTCACCTTACTCTGCATCCAAAGCGTCTTCGGACCATTTGGTCAGAGCATGGCACAGAACATTTGGATTACCGGTATTGATCACCAATTGTTCCAACAATTACGGTCCCTATCAGTTCCCTGAAAAACTTATTCCACTGATGATTATTAACAGTCTCACCGAAAAACCGTTACCGGTTTATGGTAAAGGTGAAAATATTCGTGATTGGTTATATGTGGAAGATCATTGTGATG
>CAZFKU010000041.1:0-12763 GCA_964518835.1 uncultured bacterium | reverse complement strand
CATGGGTTTGTTCTTTATCCCACGGACAACCATCAGGACCCCTCAATTTTTGGACAATGTCCAGTAATTTAGTGAATGATTTTGTTGTTTTAGTTTTATTCATTTTTCATTTCTTTTTTGGATGGTAGGAGATGTTTCCAATCTATATTCCCAAGGTAGTGCTCTTCCATTTCCGTCATTTTATTTTTTGAAATGGAAGTATTATCTGTATATCCAATCAGGTGAAGAGAACCATGAATAATCAATCTGGAAATCTCTTTTTCAAAAGGCTCATTGTAATGCAGAGCATTTTCTTTTGCTCTGGGAAGGCTGATATAAATTTCTCCTTCAACTTGTTGTTCCGATTCATTATTCAGGCGAAAAGCTATTACATCCGTCAGATGATCTTTTCCAAAGTGCTTTTTTTTTAAGGAAGTTAATAATTCATCCTTTCCAAAAATTACGGTAATCTCCGAATTTTGAATTCTTTGGGCTTTAAATACACTCTTTACAATTTCCTTACAAACATCCTTATCAATAAAAATTAATTCTGGATCAATCTCTATATTTACTTGGATCATGCTTCTACAATTTTCAAATTTTTATCTTTATCGGAATCCGGATATTCAACACGGATGTGATAAATTCCTCTTAAGACCGGAAGCATTCCAGTATTGCCATCCACTGTCCCTTTAATTTTTTTTAGTTCATCCAGTGTTAGAGGGCATTCATCCAACTGACCTTCATCAATGCGATATTTTATTATTTTATCAATCATAGTTTCAATTTTGAAAATATCCGGGTTTTTTAATGAACGAACCGCCGCTTCAATTGCTTCACAAAGCATGAGAATTCCTGTTTCTTTCGTATTGGGTTTAGGTCCGGGATATTGAAATGCTTTTTCATCAACCTTACCAGAATCCTCAGCATTCTTTAAAGCCATTCTGTAAAAATATTCCACTCGAGTTGTTCCATGATGCATAGGAATAAAATCACTCACGATTTTGGGGACCTTATATTCACGGGCTAGTTCCAATCCTTCTTTCACATGGTTTTTGATAGTCTTTGCGCTCATAACATAGGTTAATGTGTCGTGTTTGTTCTCTCCGGTAAATTGATTTTCAATAAAATATTCTGGACGCATCATTTTCCCCACATCATGATAATAAGCACCTACTCTACACAGCAGGGATCGTGCTCCGATTGCATTTGCGCAAGCTTCAGCTAAATTCCCTACGACAATGCTGTGATTAAACGTCCCGTTAGCTTCCTGCTGCAATCGTTTAAGCAGCGGATGTTCAAAGTCCAGCAATTCAATGAGGGTAAGGTCTGTTGTTATTTGAAAAGCTATTTCCAATAATCCAATCAATCCATAGGTGATAACCGGTGCCAGAACGCTGGTGACCAATAGAGGCAGTAAGTCCTTCCAAATAGCGAACCAGGGGTTTCCCTTGAAAAGCCCCAAGCCGATTAGGACTAAAACACTGATAAAAAGTAGGGAAAATATTGTGGTAAAAACCTGTGTTCGTGTCCGCAACTCTCTCACATTATACATTGCCATGCTAGACAATGTCATCCCTACAATGATGAAATCAAGATTATTTCCTATCATAACTGCATTTAGGATTGCCATTGATGTCGTACCCATAAACCCGATTCTTGCATCAAATAAAATAGTGAGCGTCATTGCAGATACGGTAAGAAATAGAAAATAAGGGGAAAATCCTAATTTAACTACAGATAAATAAACTAAAATCAATTCCACTAAAAAAACCAGAGCAATAAGGAGAATCATTTTCCATTCCTGAAAAATCTGCATCCGATAAACACCAATAAATGTGAAGGCAAAAGAGATAATGGAACCTATTACAACCAGCCTTCCAAAATAACTGAAAAATGCCTGTAATCCTGTCTTTTTTCCTTCTTTTTCATCGATAGCAGCTGCAAGTGATTCTAGTGTTAAAAGTACATCTTTGCTGATACGTTCATTAGCGTCCACAATTTTTTCATCTTTTAAAATAGTCCCCTGGAATCGTGGAACTCGGGACAACCTTGACTGCTGTCTTCTTTCAGTAGTCTCCTTATCATAAACGAGATTTGGTTTCATAAATTCAACAATAAGTGCGTATCCCGTCGTGTGCTGAATTTCATCAGGATTTGTATAGGACTGTGTTAATTCCTGTTTCGCTCTTATCCATGCTGATTCTAAATCATGGTATTCATCGGGATTCGCAAGAACCGGAACTTCACCTTGATGAATCATTATTTTTTCACTGATAATGTCAGTTCTTTGAATATCATAAATTCCTTCTGCCCAGCGGTTTCTGCAAATTTGGATAATTATCATCTCAAATTCATTCAGGTCATATTGAGGACCTGATTGATACTCCACATCCAAAAATGAAGACCAAGGTAATTCATCCGTTGAAACCGGATACTTATTTCTCATTTCTATAATCAGTTGAGACAGTTTTGTACTGTCTGCTTTAAAATCCGTTAATACTGTTTCATAATTTTCATCGTACCGATAACGGTAAATTAAATCTTTGGATTGCAGATATTGATCTCTGGTTTGCCTTATTTCATCGGAAAGAAGGAAAAATTCTTCGAGACCATTTGTCAATTTCTGTACTAATTCTGTATTTCGTATAAAAACAAAAGGTTCCGAACTCATTGCCTCCTCCAAGTCCGTCTTTAGTTTTTCATCTGATTTGAGTATGGGGAAAGTGAAGGGAGCTATGATAGGTTCTCTTGGGATATCATTTAACTTATAAGAATATTTTAATGATTCTCCGCTAGGGAAAAACAATGAAGCCAGTATAACCAAACTGGAGAGAATGATAACCTGAGGCCAAAATTCATTGAGAAACATGACTGCTTTTTCAAACGAAGATGGTTTGCCGTATTTCGGCTTAGATTTTTTTAACACTTTTTACTATTTCTTTGGAGATGATAAGCCTTTGAATTTCACTGGTTCCTTCTCCGATTTCCAGGACTTTCGCATCACGGAAAAACCGTTCTACATCAAATTCTTTTACATAGCCGTATCCACCGAGAATTTGAATTGCGTCTGTGGTAACATCCATAGCACATTCGCTGGAAAATAATTTTGCCATAGCTGCTTCCTTCATCACATCCTTCCCTCTGTCTTTCATCCATGCGGAATGATACACAAGCAGTTTTGCTGCTTCAATACGTGTTGCCATGTCAGCTAATTTAAATCCCACCGATTGAAAATGATGTATTTCTTTGCCGAATGCTTCCCGTTCACGGGCATAATTCAATGCTTTTAAATAAGCGCCTTCTGCAGTTCCAACCGATAAAGCACCAATGGAAATCCTACCTCCGGTCAATGTTTTCAAAAATGTCTTAAATCCATCTTCAGGTGTTCCTATGAGGTTTTCTGCTGGTATGCGCATATCTTTAAAAAACAACTGGTGAGTATCACTGGCTCTCCATCCCATCTTTTTTTCTTTAGGTCCAATAACAAGTCCGGGAATGTTTGTTTCTGTAACAAATGCTCCGACTCCTAAATTTTTCCCATCCTCTATGACTTGAGCAGTTAGATTTAAACATCCTGCTGTTCCGGAATTTGTTATAAATATTTTACTGCCATTAATTATATAATCATTTCCATCTTTCTCAGCAGTTGTTTTTGTAGCACCTGCATCGCTTCCCGCTCCCGGTTCAGTCAATCCAAACGCTCCTAAATTTTTTCCGGAAGCAAGGTCAGGTACATATTTCATTTTTTGCTCTTCCGTTCCAGCTAAAACAATTGGCATAGTACCTAGGGATGTGTGTGCCGCAACAGTAATGGAAACAGAAGCATCCACTTTTGCCAATTCCATGATTGCTGTTGCATAAGCAACAGTGTCCATTCCGGCTCCTCCATATTTTTCCGGGACAGGAATACCCATTATTCCCAGTTCACCCATTTTACTTATTAAATCTGCAGGAATGGATTCTTTTTCATCCATTTCTCTTGCAATTGGTTCTACCTCATTTTCCGAAAAATCCCGAACCATATCTCTTAGCATTTCATGTTCTTCAGTAAAAAATAATTTATCCAAAATAATCCTCTATTATTTTTCTTACCAACGAATAGCCGCAGATGCCCATGTGAATCCTGCACCAAATGCCGCTAATATTATGATATCCTTTTCTGAAATTTTTCCCTGTTCATATGCGTCACACAGCGCAATGGGTATGGAAGCCCCGGTTGTATTTCCGAATTTGTGAATATTACTAAACACCTTACTTTTTTCAATCCCTAATTTTTTTCTTACAGTCGTAGTAATTCGTTCATTTGCCTGGTGTGGGATAACCAGAGAAATATCATCAATTGATAGACCGTTTTCATCCAGAGCCTCCAGAATAACTTCCGGAAACCGTTTCACAGCATTTCTGAAAACCTCTCTTCCATTCATGTAAGGGAAATGACGCCCTTCGTTTAACATCTCCACAGACAATCTGGGGTTTTCTCTTGATGCAGGACCTTCGCACCATAATTCTTTCAAAAATTTCCCTTCACAATGAAGATGGGTAGATAAAATACCTGAATCCCCTTCATGTTTTTTCAGTATCACAGCGCCGGCACCATCAGCAAAAAGTACTGCAATATGTCGTCCTTTATCTGACATATCAAGAGCAGTAGATTGAACCTCAGCACCAATAACCAAAATGGTTTTGTACTTTCCCGATTGAATAAATTGGTCTCCGATAGAAAGAGAATAAATAAATGCAGAGCAGGCAGCTTTTACATCGAAAGCTCCAATGGGACTTAAATCCAATGCGTCCTGAACTTGAGCACTTACACCGGGGAAAAAATAATCTGATGTTAATGACCCAACAATAACCATATCAATAGATTGGGGGTCTATGTCTGCCATTTGAATCGCTTTTTTTGAGGCATCTATAGCTAAGTCGGATGTTCCTGTTCCCGATTCCACCCACCGTCTCTCTTTGATCCCGCTCCTAGTTTGGATCCACTCATCTGTAGTATCCATATATTTTTCCAATTCGGTATTCGTCACAATTCTATCCGGAACACTATAGCCTATTCCTGCAATTTTTGCTTTGTTCATGCGTGAAAGATAATATCTCTGACGTTTAATTGAATGGTAGTATTTCCTTTCCACTTGTTTTCTTCTATGACAACGGCAATATCCAATGGAGTTCCGCAAATCAGTTTTTCATAACAATGAGACATATTAAATGCTATTGCTGGGTAAGTCCTGCCGCTTTGTTTTGCTGAAAACTTAAGATGGTCTCCGCCAGGACCAAGTACTTTTGGTGTTCCTTTTACCTCTATGTTCTTAATTGAAAATTTTGGTCTCATATTCATCGGTCCATGGGGACCTAACTTATCTAAAAAAGCCATAAATCTCCCATTAATATCCGATAAATTCAAATTTCCATCAAGCACAAGTGTTGGATTTAAATCACTTTCCTCAATCTGGGATTTTACATAGTCTAAAAATACTTTTGTAAATGATTCTAAATTTGTTTCCATTATGGACAATCCTGCTGCCATGGGATGTCCTCCAAATCCCTCCAACCATTCAGAACTTTGATCCAGCGCATTATACATATCAAACCCAGCAATGCTCCTGGCGGATCCTCTTCCTATCCCGTTTTCCCCAATAGAAATTACGATAACAGGGCGATTAAATTGTTCTTTGATTTTAGATGCTACAATCCCTATTATTCCCTGATGCCATTCTCTATGTGCCAAAACAATTCCGAAATCCCGGCTTAAATCGAATTGTGCATTAACCATATGGATTGCATCATCAACAATAATTTCCTGCATTGTTCTTCGTTTATCATTTTCCAACCTCAACTCATGTGCTAACTGAATCCCAATTGATTTGTCTGTCGTTGTCAACAGTTCTACTGAACGTCCTGCATCTCCCAATCTACCGGCAGCGTTAATTTTAGGTGCGATCCAAAAAACCAATTGACCAACAGTAGGAACTTTTCCTTCAAATCCTTCCTGAGTCAACAAGGCTTTTAATCCCGGTTGTTTTGTGTAAGGCATGTTGATGAGACCATGGTGGACAATCACTCTGTTTTCTTCAATCATTGGAACCATGTCGGCGGCGGTCCCCAAGCTGATCAAACAAAGCCAATCTGGAGGAATTTGGTCATGTATATCCATTTTTTGCATTAAAGCTATCATCAGTTTTAATGCAACTCCACCACCACAAAGTCCCTTAAATGGATAGGTGCAATCATACCGTTTTGGATTGAGAACGGCACAGGCAGCAGGTAGAGTGTCTCCCGGAACATGATGGTCCGTAATAATCACATTGATTTCCAGTGAATTTGCAAATTCCACCATTTCATGTGCATTAATTCCGCAATCACATGTGATAATTAATGTTGCACCGATTGAATGTGCATATTTTATACCTTTTTCAGATAATCCGTATCCTTCCTTTTCTCTGTCCGGAATATAAGGGATCGCTTCCGCTCCAACTGATGATAATGCTAAAGTGAGCATGGCGGCTCCGGTAGTACCGTCCACATCATAATCCCCAAAGACCAAAATGGGGATATTATTCTTGATGTTTTGTATAATTCTCTCTACCGCAATATCCATGTCTTTCATTAAAAATGGATCGTGAAGTTCACTCAGTGATGGTGAAAAAAAAGATTGAGACTGTTTTAAGGATTCAACTCCCCGGTTTGCCATCACTCTGGCAATTATTTCCGAACAGGAAAACTCTTTTTCAAGTCTTTGAACATGAGCAGGGAGAGGATTTAATATTTTCCAGTTCACTTTATAAGATTGAGTCGGTCTGTAAGCCGAGTTTTGTTCCCGGGAATCTTGATAAATCCCGATTGATGGTCATTCACCTTGTCCTGACGTTGCCGGCAGGATCATGCGATCTACCCGCTTCTGCTGTTCTAAAAACAATGATGCGGACCACATCTCGAAGCCTATTCGATCTTGCACCGGGCGGGGTTTACAATCTCCCGATATTGCTATCGGAACTGGGGGTCTCTTACACCTCCTTTTCACCCTTACCTCGACACAAAAATGTCGGGGCGGTCTGTTTTCTGCTGCACTTTCCATATCCTTTCGGATTCCTCTTGTTATGGGGCGCCCTGTCCTGTAGTGCTCGGACTTTCCTCCCTGACACAAGTGCCGGGGCAACCATCCGACCGACTCAATTTTTTATTTCAGACTGTTTTTCTTCCCAGAATAAAAATCTGCCGCATACATCACAATTATACAAATTGGATTTCATTTTAACATAAGAAATAATTTGCGGTGGAATTGCAGAACCGCACCCTTCACATGCTTTCCCGTCTACCGAAACAACAGCCAATCCTTTTTTTGCTTTTAAAATACGGTCATACCTGCTTAATAAAGATTGAGGGATTTCTTCACGTTTGCTGTCTCGTTCTTGTTCTAATTTTTCTTTTCTATCTCCTGATTCAGCAATGGTTGATTCAAGTTTACCCCTTCTGGATGACAAATCGGATGTTAACTCATCCAAACTCTCTTCCTGTGTTTTGACTTTTTCCTTTAATTGGCTTTTTTCTTCCATCAATTCCAGATCATTGGTTTCCATTTGATCCACGGATTCTTTCAAATGATCAATCTCGGTCATAAGAGCATCATATTGGCGGTTGTTGCCTACCTTAAAAAGTTGATCCTTTAAAGAATTAATTTTGTCCTTTGCAGCGGCAATTTCCACTTCTATTTTATTTAATTCTACTTCAATATGTTTTAACCGGTCCTTTCCTTTTTCTAATTCACTGATCAGCTGTGTTTCTTTTGATTTAAGTTCTTCCACTTTTACTGGAAGATCTCCCAGATAACTGCGAATTTCCGAAAGATTGTTATCTATGTTTTGAAGTTCTTTTAATTGGTGAATAGAATTCATTTTTCTCCTTATTGATTTAAAATAAAAAATGCACCTGAAACTGGTGCAAAAACTTCCAAAGAGTAAGACGGAGCTTTCTTTTTACAACTGACTTTCAATTAACTTATCCTCCTGTCAAATGACACATCATTTTTTTCCCTTTGGTAAAATAATCTCATCTTCATAAAAATAGAGGACTAATTTAATTCATTTTTTTTCTCTGAAACAATCATAGTTAAAAGTGATATTTTTCCGTTCTTAATTTAAACAACAAATTTTTAATTGAATTTTAATTTTTGACTTTTTAATGAACTTTCCAAAAAATTCCATATCTTCATTTTTAAACAGACATATTGGTTTGGGGGAAAATGAAATCCGATCCATGCTTACTGAATTAGGTTTTGATTCTCTCAATGACCTTACCAACGCAATAGTTCCGGAAAATATTCAATGTGATTCCTCGTTGAACTTGCCTAAAGCAATGACGGAATCGGAAACACTCCTACGCCTGAAAGGATTGGCAGAAAAAAATTCAATTTACCGTTCTCATATCGGAATGGGATATTATGGTACATTTGTCCCCGGTGTAATAAAACGAAATATTCTGGAAAATCCAGGATGGTACACATCCTATACTCCCTACCAGGCTGAGATCAGCCAGGGAAGGTTGGAAGCTTTACTGAATTTTCAAACTGTGGTTTCTGACCTAACCGGGTTGCCGATTGCAAATTCTTCTCTTCTGGACGAAGCAACTGCGGCTGCGGAGGCTATGCTTATGTTTTTTAACGCAAATAAAGATTCAAACCGTACAAAATTCCTTGTTTCTGACGGCTGCCATCCACAAACTATTGATGTCCTCAAAACCCGTGCAGAACCTCTGGGGATTTCCCTGTCCATTTCCCATCATGAAGATTTTTCATTGGACAAATCTGTTTTTGGGCTATTGGTGCAATATCCGGATACTGAGGGAGCTATTCAGGATTTTTCAGAATTGATTATTACTGCTCATAATAATGGTGCCTTTGTGTGTATGGCTACAGACCTTCTATCGCTGACTTTATTGAAACCACCGGGGGAAATGAACGCCGATGCAATATTCGGTAATGCACAACGGTTTGGTGTTCCCATGGGATATGGTGGACCGCATGCTGCGTTTTTTTCCACAACTGATGAATTCAAACGGAAAATTCCTGGACGAATTATCGGGATGTCCCGGGATTGCCATGGCAATCCGGCATTGCGTATGGCACTTCAAACCCGTGAACAACATATTCGCAGGGAAAAAGCCACATCAAACATTTGTACTGCCCAGGTTCTTTTGGCAATCATGTCCGGAATGTTTGCTGTTTACCACGGACCAAAAGGATTGAGGGAAATTGCTGAAAAGGTCAATAATTTTACAAAAATATTAGGTTTTTCATTGGAAAAGTCCGGATATGAAATTCTCCATAATCATTTTTTTGATACAATTAGAGTCAAGACAGATATAAACTGGGAAGAAAAAGCAAACTCCCTAAAATTAAACTTGCGGGATTTTAGAGATGGAACAGTTGGGATTTCTCTTGATGAAACAACAACAGAAACACATATTGATGAACTGCTGTCTATTTTTAATGCTAAAAAAATTGATAATTCCGTTGAAACAATTCCATCAAGTCTGGTTCGAACATCCTCCTTTTTGGACCATCCCGTTTTTCAAAAATATCATTCTGAAACGGAAATGCTTCGGTATATCCATCGCCTTGAAACAAAAGATCTGGCATTAAACAAATGTATGATACCATTGGGTTCCTGCACCATGAAATTGAATGCCACTACAGAAATGGAAGCTGTCACATGGGAGAAGTTTGGGAATATTCATCCATTTGCTCCGGATAATCAAACGGAAGGATACCAGGAACTGATTATTGAATTAGGAAAATGGCTTGTGAGGGCTACCGGGTTTGATGACATTTCCATGCAGCCTAATTCCGGGGCACAAGGTGAGTATGCCGGTCTTTTGGTCATTCGTGCATTTCATCAAAACAATGGTGATAATCACCGGAACATATGCCTGATCCCGGCATCAGCACACGGAACCAATCCTGCATCGGCTGTCATGGCGGGAATGAAAGTTGTTGTGGTCAGGTGTGATAAACATGGAAATATTTCCAAAGAAAACTTAAAAGAAAAAACTGCACTTTACTCAGAAAATCTGGCGGCTGTAATGGTTACGTATCCCTCCACTCATGGTGTTTTTGAACATACCATAAAAGAAATCTGTGAAATCATCCATTCCCACGGCGGACAGGTTTATCTTGATGGGGCCAACCTGAATGCTATGTTGGGATTATGCAAACCGGGAGAATTTGGTGGAGATGTGATGCATATTAACCTCCATAAAACGTTCTGTATTCCTCATGGTGGTGGCGGTCCCGGTATGGGACCAATTGTGTGTAATTCTCATTTATCTCCTTTTCTCCCGGGACATTCCCAAATTAAAACCGGTGGAAATCAGGCTATTCATTCCGTTTCTTCGGCACCGTTCGGAAGTTCCAGCATTCTTCCTGTTTCCTGGACATACATAACGATGATGGGAGGCTACGGACTTAGAAAGGCAACACAAATCGCAATATTGAACGCAAATTATATGGCAAAAATTTTGGAAGAGCATTTCCCTGTACTTTATCGTGGAATCAGCGGATATTGTGCCCATGAGTTTATCATTGACTTGCGGGAAATGAAAAAGTCATCGGGAATTTCAGATGAAGATGTTGCCAAGCGTCTCATGGATTATGGATTTCATGCACCAACTATGTCTTTCCCAGTACCGGGTACATTAATGATTGAACCAACTGAAAGTGAATCCAAAGAAGAATTAGACAGGTTTTGCAATGCCATGATTTCTATAAAAAAAGAAATTCTCGCAGTAGAAAACGGTGATTCAGATAAAATTGATAATGTTTTCAAAAATGCCCCACACACAGCTTTACATGTTTCATCAGACAAATGGAATCATCTTTATAGTAGAGAGCAGGCTGCTTATCCGGCTGAATGGACAAAAAACTCGAAATTCTGGCCCCCGGTAGGAAGACTGGATAATGCACTTGGCGATAGAAATTTAGTGTGTACCTGCCCACCGATTGAAGATTATACCGAATAGTTCAATTAGATTGACTATAAACCCACGACTTAAGTCGTGGGTTATTAAAGCATAATACAAAAAACCGTTTCAACGGTTTATAAGATAAACAACACTCCATTACTCCATCAATCCAATAAAGATTCCTGCTCTTCCATCAATTCTAAATATTCTGCCTCCAGCTGATTCATCTCATCCATGGCTTGTTGGAGTAATTCATAATTATCCCCATTAGCAGGATCTTGCGTAATGGCCCGCTGCGATTCCAGCTCAGTTTCGATGGACTTAAACCGTTTCTCTATCCATACCAATCGGTTTCGAATCTTTTTCCGTTCTTTATAATCGGACTTCCCTTTGGATTCCTTTTTTACTTTTGGTTCTATGGATTCAGCCGATTTCTCTTCCCGCTTCTTCCATTCGTAATATTCGTAATTCCCTTCAAAGGTTCGGATGCCACCGTCACCCACTTCAATGGTGAGATTGGTTACATTATTCAAAAAATGGCGATCATGAGAAATACAAACTATTGATCCGGTAAATTGATTCAATGATGCTTCCACCACATTTCGCGTCACCATATCCAAATGGTTTGTAGGTTCGTCCAATAATAGTAAATGGGATGGTTCCACCAACATCCGCGCCATGGCTACTCGGGCTTTTTCCCCACCGGACAACACCTTGATAAATTTTTCAATCTCATCGCCGGTGAACATGAAACTGCCCAAATACGTTCGCATCTCAGTCTCGCTCCAACCGGGGCTCACTTTTTGGATGGATTCAAACACCGTATCGTCTAAATCTAACGTTTCCAATTGGTGCTGGGCATAATAGGCCCGATCTACATTTCCGCCAATTCGTACTGCGCCGGATGTGACGGGCTCCACCCCGGCCAGCATTTTGAGTAATGTGGATTTCCCCGAGCCGTTGTACCCCACTAATCCGATTTTATGTCCCCGTTCTATCACCATGTCCATATCGTTGAACACTTCAATATCGCCATAATGTTTGGTCACATTTCGGCAGGATGCAACATTCAATGGTGGTCGACTGGGTTGGGGCAGAATCAAATTGACAGACCGATTATCTTCTGTTGGCGCTTCGATTTTTTCCATCTTTTCCAACATTTTCACCCGACTCTGGACTTGGGTGGCTTTCGTATTTTTATATCGAAATCGCTCGATAAATCTTTCTGTATCTTTAATTTGCTTTTGTTGGTTTCGATAGGCATTCTGATGCTGTTCCATTCGCAAAGCTTTATCTTCTTTATACGTGGAATAATTGCCGTGATAGAGCGTCACCTTTTTCAAATCTATTTCAAGAATATGATTTACAGACCGATCTAAAAATTCACGGTCGTGGCTAATCATGACCATGCTCCCTTTCCACTCGGCCAGAAATGATTCCAGCCAAATAGTGGCTTCTAAATCCAAGTGGTTGGTAGGTTCGTCTAAAAATAAAATGTCCGGTTCTTGAAGCAGGATGGATGCCAACGCCACACGCATCCGCCATCCACCGGAGAATACATCCATGGGTTCAGTAAATTTGTCATCAGAAAATCCAAGTCCGCCCAAAATCTTTTTTGCTTTTTCTTCCAGCGTCCATCCACCCAATGCTTCAAATCTATTTTGCGCTTCGCCTAATTCGTTCACCAATGCTACGTTTTCAGGATCATCAGCGATGGCGTGGGAGAGAGTCAGAATCTTTCCTTCAATCTCTCGAACTTCCGGATAGGCTGCCAGCACTTCTTCTAAAATAGATCGATCTGAACCTGCTACAATATCCTGTG
>CAZFKU010000040.1:7811-12792 GCA_964518835.1 uncultured bacterium | reverse complement strand
TCAATTCACCGGATGAAAATTGAATGAAATAAATCCCGCTTGGAAATCCTGATGCATTCCACTGAATTTGGTGATTCCCCTCTAAAAACTTTTCATTTACAAGTGTTTCAACTAATCGCCCTTTAATGTCGTAAATGGACAAATTTACATGGGACAATTCGGCGATTGAAAATTGAATCACCGTTAACGGATTAAATGGATTGGGATGAGCAGGATGGAGGGCGAACTCTGTTGGAATTTTGGGTGAAGTGGATTTTCTTAAAACAAAGGTTTCCGATTTACCACCAAAATCTAACACCTGAACACCTTCGCAATTAAACACATTCCCACTTTCATCAACTATTTCCCAAGTTTCACCATCTTTTATTTCACATTCAATTGTAAGTGGAATTCCATCATTCATCACTTCTATCAAACATTCGTCCGATGTGCAAAGTTTAGTGTCTCCGGAGAAGCGGATGTCTGTGGATGGAGCAGGGGGTTTGGGAGGAAGACTAAAACTCAGCAGGTTTTCCACTTCTATTTTGTCTCCAAAATATAGCTTTTGACCACCTATTTTTAATGTATTTGCCTCTGCTGGTTCCTGGACGATAAACACTTTGTTTGTCTCTCTTGTAGTCGCAGACAAAACAATTGTACCGTCCCCGAAACTTCTCAGCCAGTAGGCTTTTCCCGGTTCAATATTTTCCGGTAGATAATATCCCTGGTTGTATCCGTAAATAGTGTTGGGGACAATAAGCCCTGAAGGATCAATAATGGATTCAACAGAAACAGAATTAGTTATTCCGGAGATGAGATTCCATCCTTCTACCAGAGACACAGTGAGCTGACCAACCGGGTCACCGGTAAATGATGTGGAATTATCCTGTGACATCCTCAACCAGTATCCCGTTCCCAATTCCATGACTTCATTTTGCTCATATCCTGATCCCGAAACGAAACTGAAAAGTGTATTTGTTATTGCATGGGGAAAGATATCAATGTATAAATTAGAATCGGTTATGAGAGGAAGTCCCACAAGATTCCAGTCAATTGCATAATCCCGGGTTATAGTTATCGTTCCGGAACCAACGTTAAGTCCAACAGGAATACTGGCGGCACCTCCATTGCTGAAAATAGAGACATACCCCTGAAATTCTCCTGCATCCAATCCAGTGGTATTTGCTGTAACTGTTGCATTTTCAGACATTCCATAGTCAATTTCTCCTTCAGTTGGAGTTACTGTGAGCCATTCGGGTCCTTTTGAGAACAATAGAGATAAATCTTCATGGACATAGTCATTATTGAAGCTAACTTGAAGTCCAGTTGAACCATTGGAATTCTGCATCCCGATGGTAGCAGAGTGAGTCCCGATTATGGACCTGTAATTAAGCTGAACAGTCCCGGATGGATATAATACAAACTGAAAATCGTAATAACTGTCCGGATATTCGTTCCACCAATGAGCCACCTCATCAAACCACACAACCAACCGTTCTACATTACTGTGGGTATAAACATTTCCGGAACAATATTCATCACAATTATCGTTCACCGGATTTAAATCATCCCAAAATCCGAAAATTGCCGGATTGGGTGCAGAAGAAGAAGGTATGGTGCTATTATCCCACTCGTTGTTATCGTTTCCAAATCCAATCCAGCCATTTGGGCTGATGATATATTGTTCATATTCCTGTCCGTAGAAAGGGAAATCAAATCCAATCTCAAACGGACCTTCAGCATTGTCATTGTGGTTAAAAGAAATGAGCAGACCTGTGTCAGAAATATCAATCCATCCATAATCAATATTTGTTTCAATGTCAGAATCCGACCAGGTCATTCCATATGAATCGGGTCCCCCTCCCACTTGAGAAAAAGGTGCAACTCCGGTGACATAACTAAGAACAGATTCTTCTTCACCGGTATTGGTTAAGGTGAGGGACTGCGTTCCAGTTTCCCCCTGTTCCAAATTAAATTCCATGGATCCGGGACTGTATGTTAATTCCGCTAATGAACCTGTTTCATAACTGTCCAGTACCAGTGTACCGGTATTGTCCGGATCGAGCCAGTCTTTTAATTGATTGGAAGAACTGCCTCCCCAGTCCCATGAGGCAGAAAATTTTCCGTAATAATCATTAAAATTAAAGGAGCAGGATGCCTGTCCGCCATGAAGCTGACCTACAATTCGGTAATTATTATCGAACAAAGGTGAACCGGAGGAACCGGGTTCGGTGGTGCCGTCATCCCATTCTATAACCCGCCAATGGGAACCGTCATTTCCGCTCCATCCGTCAGAGACACCGGCATCATAATCGAATGAAATTTTCTTAATATCCCCGGATGGATGATGAATTCCCACCGGCTGTTGAGGAGCCACATCTTCTGCAGACCATCCTGCATAATTCACATTGTAAGTAAATGGTATGGTTTCGGTCAATTCCAATAGCGAAAAATCAGACGTGGACCTGCTTGCCCGCAGGACAGAACCCTGAACCGTCTGGTTGGTGGGACCATTCTGATTTGCACAGGTTGGACTCTCATAATTAAACATAAAAATCCAGGTATTATTACCTCCCAGACAATGATCGGCAGTTAAAAAATATTGCGTCTGATCTTGTCGCACATTATTCACAAGGGCTCCGCTGCAGAGTCTTGATCCACCAGAAGTCAATATCATTGCCACTGCCCGGTTATGATCCTGCCAGAGAATTCCTTCTGGGCAATTCACATTGTTGTTACATGTTCCCGAATCTCCGTAATCCCGGGTGTTTTTAAATCCAAACAGGTTGCGGTAGGCATGAATAACTCTCCACAAACGAATCCGCCCCTGCCCTTCAACTTCAGCCGGTTCCACATACTCAAGGATGATGCGATCTCCCGGAACAGGCTGGGTTGCGAAGACTCCGTCTTCTTTATTATTTTCTTCGGTAAAAGCTCCGATTACGTAGCTTTTGTCTTCACTGTAAACAAAAAATTTACCCCCGGGCGGCATGAAAAAATCATCATAGATGATATTGATGGAATATGCACCGGGTGAACTGACGGATAGTCTCCATACTTGGTCTCCACTTGGAAGTGTCTCCCATGTTCCTGATGATAAAAGGTCATACATGACCTCCATCCCGTGTCCGAATCGAAAGGGAACATCCTTTCCAGCTGTCTTATCTTCCTCCAACATTGACGCAATGTCAAACGGCTCCATTGTAACCAATTCTACTGCAGGAGAAAGTGATTCTTTAAAACTGATTGGAGTACCTCCTTTACTCACCTGGGAATAAATGAAAGTACTGATGAGAAGGATATAGACTATTTTCATGCTTGTCTCCTTTATAAAAAATTGAATTAAAATGGTCAATCTAAAATTCTTAATGAATTTTTCCCATTCGATATAAATGACCCAATTCTCCTGTTAGACTCTGTACTTGTAGAAGTCAAAACGATATTTCCAACCCCGGAACTTCTCAGCCAATAGGCTTTTCCCGGCTCGAAATTTTCAGGTACAAAATACCCTGAATTATATCCATAAATCGAGTTGGAGACAATTAGTCCAGATGGATCAATGAGACTGCCTGTTGATACAGGATTGGAAATTCCCGATATGAGATTCCATCCTTCCAAAAGAGGGATTATTAATTCATTGATCTCACCACCCGCAAAGGTAATGGTATTATTTTGGGACATTCTTAACCAATATCCTGTGCCTGTCTCCAGATTTTCCTCCGCTTGATATCCAAATCCGGAAATGAAACTATACATTGTGCCTGTAACTGCATCAGGAAAAATATCCAGATAGAAGGTGGATTCTGATTCAACAGGGATTCCTACCAAATTCCAACCATAAAAATATTCTTGATCAATGTTAATCATACCTGAAACTGTGAGGTAAACAGGAATCTCAAAATTACCAACATTGCTGGAAATGGAAATAGTTCCCTGATAATATCCTTCATTCATTCCGTTAGTATTCACTGTCACCACAATATTTTGGGACATCCCACTATCTATTTCACCATCTATGGGATTTACACTGATCCACCCGGTATTTTCATCAATTTCAAAAATTAATACAGATCCTTCTTCGCCTGAATTTATAATAAGAAGCGTCTGATGATCAGTTTCGTCCGATCCCATGGTGAATTCCATTTCTGATGGGGTGTAGGTTAATTCCGCAGTAGAACCGGTGTCATAACTGTCCAAAATTAATGTTCCGGTATTGTCCGGATCCAACCAGTCTTTCAAGCGGGAAGAGGAATTGTTTCCCCAGTCCCATGATGCAGAGAACTTCCCGAAATAATCGTTAAAATTAAAGGAACAGGATGCTTGTCCCCCATGAAGTTGCCCGACAATTCTATAATTATCATCAAATAACGGAGCACCGGATGACCCGGGCTCTGTAGTACCGTCCTCCCAACTCACAATTCTCCAATGTGAGCCATCATTATTACTCCATCCATCGGACACACCGGCATCATAATCGAACGAAATTTTCTTAATATCTCCTGAAGGGTGATGTATGCAAACCGGATCTTGCGGAGGTGTATTCACAGCTGACCATCCGGCATAATTTACATTATAAGAAGATGGAATCGTTTCGGTCAATTCCAATAATGCAAAATCTGAAGTAGATCTGCTTGCTCTCAGTATAGAACCTTGGACCGTTTGGTTGGTGGGCCCATTTTGATTTGAACATCCGGGACTTTCATAATTAAACATAAAAATCCAGTTATTATTACCACCTAAACAATGGTTGGCAGTGAGAAAGTATTGAGTTTGATCCTGCCTTACATTATTGATTAACGCTCCAGAACAAATCCTTGATCCCCCTGCGGTTAAGATCATTGCAACTGATCGGTTATGATCCTGCCACGGGTCCCCTTCCGGACAGTTAACATTGTTATTGCAACTTCCTGAATCTCCATAATTCCGTGTTTCTTTCACCCCAAATACATTTTTGTATCCATGAATAATTTTCCAAAGCTGAATACGCCCTTTTCCAGATACA
>CAZFKU010000040.1:0-7711 GCA_964518835.1 uncultured bacterium | reverse complement strand
GAATTAATTAAAATAAAATAGATTATATTCATGGTTTTATTCTTGCATGGAAAAATTATTCTTCTCCTAATGAAATGATAGTTCTGTAGCTTAATGAAAACCCCCACATTTTTGCGTGATTATCAACTGAGGATCCTTCTTTTACCATATTTAAGTTCTGATACAAGGGCATTCTTAGAGAAACTGTGATATGATGGGGATCTAAATTCCACATTAGACCCACAGACCCTTGTATGATTGACCCTCCGGAATTTGGAGTTTCGATTCCCTCCCAATGATCAACTCCTCTGTTTTGAGCGACAAATGAAAATTGAGGAATTCCCTTTAATATTTCTTTTGTCTGCCAGTAAAACATGGCAATCCCATCCAACTGATACCCCGGTTTATACGAATATTTATTTTCTTTTGTTGCAGACGTAAATTTCAAGATACCACCCTTCACTATTGGTGAATTATCCCGTTTAAAATATTGAATTTCCCCAACATATTTTATGGCTCCTTCGCTCATATCGAAATGAGTATGTGGTCCAACATTTTCAGCAAAAGGATTCTTTTTTACCGTGTTATTTGAAGGCAGAATAATTCCTCCTCCTAAAAATAACCGAGTTCCCGGTCCAAATGTTACATTGGAAGATAAATACCTTAGCGTAAGCCTTAAATCCCCAATACCCGACCTTGATTCATCACGATGATGATCGTTCTCCCTTCCAAGAAAATCCATTTTTCTGATACCAAAACTAAGATTAGTTTCAAGGTTCCAGTCTTCTGCTAATCCATAGTTAAAATTCAATTCACCTATATTTGAATTGAGAAATCCTTCGTGTTCACCGGTTTCATCTAACGCACCATGTCCCCAATCTATAAATTGTGAAGAAATATTACCACCAAATAGTAATTTACCCTGACTTAAGCCAATTCCTGTGTTTGCCGTCCCGACCGGGAGACTGGGGTTCGTTCACAAAGGTCATTGACCAAACAATAGGTTTAAAAATAATACGAATACGATAACTGTATATTTCACGAGTTAATTTCCTTTCAATTATGATTTAGTGTTATACTTCCTGGTTCCGTTGATCTTAACCAGTATCCATTCCCTGGTTGGAAACTGTTCACTTGGTCATAACCCACACTGTAGGTATAAAACGTTCCCGGGATGATGAGGTTTTCAGGGTCATCTACATTTTCCAATAATATCTCCCATGTAATTCCCGAAATCAGATTCCATCCCTGGTTTAATTCGATGATAAGTTGACTTAACCCATTTCCGGTAATGGTAACATTCCCTGAATTTTCAAAGCGAATCCAGTATCCTGAACCGTTAATCAATTCGCTTTCCTGAATATATCCATTATTGAAAGAGTACAGAGTTCCATCTATACTTTCAGGAAAAATATTTTGATATTCGGTATTTTCCAAAACAACCGGAAGTCCCACAAGATTCCAACCTTCATTAAATGCGATTGGGATTTCTAAAGCATTCTCCGGACAATAATTCCCATCAGGAGCAAGTTGAGGTAAAAGATAATTCGGATTATTGACTACACTATGCATGATGACATCGGTGGTTTCAAATAATTCAGGTGAACATGGCTCCCATTCATTTGCAATTCCTGCGCAAGTTTGAGGGTCATTTAATATACCCATATCCGTTACGATACACCAGTACAGATACTCGATGGCCATACATTCGTAGTCACATGTCCAATCATCATAATGATACCATGCTTCTTCAGGATAATTGTCCGGGACTTCCAAAAATTGTCCTCCCCGAGCAATATCCATTGCATCGGACATGGTTGATGAATTGGGAGATAATCCAAATACATTTGGAAAAATAGAAACGTGTCCCACATGATTAATGGTATGCAACACCTCTTCAACTGTGGCATCATCCCCCCAATGACCGGGCTGATTGGGATCGATTTCATTTCGAAAAAGAACAGCGGAAACACCCTCACCTTCATAATTATCCTCAAAATTTTCCATACAGGAATTTCCATCAAATGTAAAGACCGGCATTAATGCTTGCTGGCTATGAAGTGCAAAAAAAAGCATTTCATCATCCACAACCCCATCTTCATCATTATCTAGAAGTTCTGCTGCAACTGCCGCAACATGGAGGACTTTTTCATCGGAAACATTTTGCTGAGCAAAGACTTCAAAACAGTCCAACACATTTACATATTTTGTAAAACATTGAAATGCTGGATCGCTTGAATTGGGGTTTTGCTCAATCTCAAAACAGACTTCATTTTGTCCTATAATGTGTGAAGTCATAAAAACCATAATATATATTCTGAATTTCACAACCAATGATTAGTTGAATTAATACATACAAGTAAATGATTTTTATTATTCATTATGTTTCCAGATAATTTGCTGAATTTAACGTGTTTTTTCAGGAGTTTAAATAAAATATATATAACTATTTGACCCCTCAATCCTAAAAAATAATCCCATTTTGTAACCAACCATATTGTATAATGCAAAATCCATCATTAAATTTACAGGAAAGATACATTTATTTAATAAACCTTGGAGAAAATTATGAAAATAATTCACATTAATTCATTTTTAGTCCTTTTTCTTATTTCCTGCAGTACAAGTCCTCCAGGAAATGAGGAGATTCGTTCTGCAATGAGCCAATATGTAGAAAATGAAGCGGCGAAAACCGGAGGGAATTTTGAAGTTATGGATTTGGACTTAAATAAAGTACGACGATTAAAAATGACACGGGTTCATGAACGGGTGGGCAAAACGGGAAATTATTTTTACTCCTGCGCGGATTTTAAAGATGTAGATTCCGGGGAATTACTTGATTTAGATATTGATGTAGCTCTAAAGGGAAAACACCTTGAAGTTGCCGATGTCCGAATTCACAAGGTCAGCGGAAATGCCCGTTACACTTATGATGAAAATGACAACCGAATTCCTCTGGTCGAAACCAAAAGCCATATGGGTAAAGATGGAAAAGGTAAAGAGCATGGCGGAAAAGAACACGGTGGAAAGGAGCATGGAGGTCAGGAACATGGTGGAAAGGAACACGGAGGGAGCTAAAATATTTAATAGGATTTTGTCTGCCTCAGTTACCCACCAGCTGGCGGATGATAACTAAGGTTTTGATTTCATCCATTATCACACTTCAATAACACGTTGTTACTCAGTATGACAAATTCGTTAAAATACTAGTTCGAGGAAAACCGAAGTTTTCCTGTTATGAGTTGACCAAACATTACCCAGTCTCCCATAAAGCTGTATAAGGGATATTGAAAGGTAGCCGGTTTATTTTTTTCAATAAAAAAATGCCCTGTCCAGGCGAAACCGTAGCCCAGTAAAAATCCAAGAGGCAGCCACCAGAAATTTCCCGTTAATGTCAGTTCACCCAGACATACCAACCCGCACCAAGACCCGATGAAGTGAAGCAGTTTTGTCCCCGGTTTTGAATGTTCACTAAGATAATAAGGGTAAAATTCTTTAAAGGAATTGTGTCGCATAATTTTTCTACAATATTATACAGACAAGAATATCTGTATCACGGTGCAATTGTATTTTAGACATTTCCATATGAAATTTGTGTTATTGAAGATATCTCTATTTTAAATTTTCCTTTCCTATTTTAACAACATTAATTTTTCAATTTGTGAATAATCGCTGGATTCCAATTTTAAAAAATAAACTCCACTTGAAAATCCGGATGCGTTCCACTGAACACTATGATTTCCTGATGAAAGATTTTCATCCACAAGTGTTTCAACCAACCGTCCCTGAATATCGTAAATAGAAACATTGATTTCTGATAATTCTGGTACTGAAAACCGAATGGTCGTTACTGGATTAAACGGATTGGGATGCGCCGGGAAAAGTGCAAACTCTGTTGGAACTTTGGGTGAAGTGGTTTTTCGCAAAATCCATTTTTCAGCCTCTAAATCCAAAGTTAATTTACTATCATTCGTTAAAAAGATTGCTTCATCAAGTTTCACTTGATTCGCAATGACAGGGACAATTTCCCAAACTTCACCGTCTATTATTTCACATACAAACGTGAGTGGACTGCCATCATTCATAACCTCAATCACACATTCGTCTAATGTACAGAGTTTTGTGTTTCCCGAAAAACGTACATCTTTTGAACCTTCTGGCGGTTTGGGCGGAAGACTGAAACTCAAAGGATTTTCAACTTCGATTTTGTTACCGAAAAATAATGAAGTCGTGTTAACAGTTAATGTGTTCAGGTTTTCAGGTTGGTGGAAGATTTTGGTTTTGGATAAAGAAAATGACGACGTTAGGGAAATTTCACCATCACTATAACTTTTTATCCAGTAACCATACCCCGGAATTAATTCATACGAATTGATATATCCTTCTCCAAACCCATAGAGAGTCCCGGAAATGACAATCCCATCAGGATCATTAATCGTAGATATTTGGGATGGTCCGGAAATTAGATTCCAACCTTCTATTAGATTGACAATTATTTCATTCAATGGCTCACCGGTTATTGTGGTCATTCCCTCTTCCGCAAACCTCAGCCAGAATCCATCTCCCAAGACCAAATCCGTTTCTAACTGATATGCACCATCATATGAGTAAAGTGTGCCTTCCACTGATTCTGGGAAAACAATTGCATAGTTTGGATTTGAAACAGTCACAGGTAAACCAACAAGATTCCAGTTAGACTGTTGTGAAACCGAAATTTCAGTCAACTGAATTTCATCAATAACTGTTAATTCTACAGGAATGTCAATGGGTGAAAAATCTGTATTGGATATTACGATAAACGACCCTGTATATTGAATGTCTGTTTCTAATCCGGTTGGATCTATCCTAAGTGAAATGGGTTCAAATTCATTATACCCTAACCAATGACTCTCAGATAAAACCGTCATCCAATTTGGTACAGGGGTCAACTCACCTTCCCATTCTGCTCCTCCTATGAATCCATCATGTCCGTTTTCTGATATATCGAATAAGGTGTCACCCTGCATTGAAATCATTGGATAAGATGCAGCTAAATATTCCGAGCCGGTAAAACCATCATGGTCATAGTTTGTGTTGAATCCAAATCCATGGTTAAATAAAATGTTGATATCGGATTCTGATAAAACGCCATTAAAAATGTGAACATCATTAATGTCTCCAAACAAATAATTAACCCAGTCTCTCATGTCGGCACCTAAATAAGTATGAATGTTTCCATCCAAATAGACAACTCCATTCGAATTGGTCCCAATTTCATTTCCGTCAATGTAGATTCTGCCTCCGTTTATGGATACATCCTGTACAATCACAATATGATGCCAATCGTTATCATTATAAGAATCAGTTGAAGTTACAGACCATTGATATCCATTTCTATATGTCCAAAAATTGATTTTCCCATTTCCATCAAAATTCAACTGATATTCACCATTAAACCCTCCATTTCTCTGCTGAATGATAACTGCATAAGTAGATAGAGATTTTACCCACAATGAAATTGAAAAATTTCCATCTCCCGATAAAATATTTGCTCCTAAATCTACGTAATCATCCTGACCGTCAAATGAAAGATATCCATCTCCGGGACGATTTATTTCTACGATAGACTCATAAATTAAAACTGAGCCCATTTCCCCGACATTCCCAATGTCCCTATCAAAAATGAGGATGGAATCGGACGGGACGGATAGTTGAATGACTGCGGTGTCTATGCTCACAACTGCATTTTGAGAATTGACGATGGAAATACTTGATTCGTTGACATCAAAGAAAATATTATCAGAACTTTTCACCATGATTCTGAAATCACCCAGAGTTGGCAAAACAGGAACAGTAATATTTGCACTTCCCGTGTTTGGAATATTTTCTGCCAAGATGGAGTTGAAATTATTCCAGTTTTCATTGATTAAGATGATATCTACATTTGAACAGTTTACGGAATTAGGATTATCCGTATTCGCCACATCCCAGGTTATGATTTGAGTCGATCCTGTTTCCCAAATTTCCTCTTCAAATTGAGACGTAACCCTAAATGGACCGGCATCCTCATCCACATTGAATTGAACATTTTTATAGGTGAATGCACCGGAATACAGGTTGTTATCTCTCACCAATAACCGCATGTTCATCTCCCTTTCTGCAAAAGGTAATTTTTCAACATAACCGGTGTAATCATTATTTGCTAAGATGCTTTCAAAATAAGGAAAATACCGTATTTTACCTTCTGGAAAGGCATCTATACTGCAAAATAAGGGACCCGTAACAGGAGGAAAATCCGGTGGAGAAAAAGAAATATTTGAAGCATCATTCTGTTCCCAGGAATACGTTAACTGGTCATCTTCATCCCCGTCAATTGCCGATCCTTCAAGAATAAAAGGTGTGTCTTTGGGAATATAAAATCCACCCTCCTGAACCATGACTCCCGGGATAATATTTTCTGTTGGTTCCCTAATCCATCCACGTTGATAATCATAATTGACACCTGAAAACATATCCTGTTGATATCGAATGGCGATATCAATCGTGTGTGAACTATATTGGTCACCAAAACTTCCCGGGAGTGTATTCCCTCTGTTACACATTGCAGTGCCGCCAAAAGAACTTTTCCATCCATTTTCAACCGTACAATTGTGGCCCGAACCAAGATTATGTCCTATCTCATGAATGTGAACTGCATAGCTGGGAAGATTTGCAGACGTCGATCCGGGAACGTAAGCAAGACCACCTCCATACCCCGTATTAAAAACAGCACCATATTCCCACAGTAAGTTTTCTTGAGACACACCATATCCTCCCGGACCGATCACTTCATTTAGATGAATGAGAACTCTGGGAAGTTCTGTGTACATATCATAAGCTGTAAAAAGTTCAGGGGTAGGATTATCATCCGTATAAATCAGGACATCACTGTTTTCGATTAGTACCAGTCTAAAACTTAATTCCCGCACCCAAACCAGATTCACTTGATTCGCCATGGCTGCAATCCATCCTAACCCGCCTTCAACCGTGCCATCAGCAAAAGCATTGTTTGCTTCGGCGGTTAATATCCCTGCATAACGAAAGGTGACCAATGTGTCTCCAATGGAATAGCAAGGTTCAGGTTCTCCCACACAATATGGAAAATTTCTGTCTCTATTTTGCTGTTTATCGTCTTCTGATCTTTTAATCATACACTCACAATCAAATGGTGAGCAATCAATCCTCGCTTCGATTTTTTGTAAGTGATTTTCAAAATAAGATACTTGGTATACTCCTTTTTCATCTAATTCCGGTGTGATAAAAATCCTACCGAAACTGCCTAAAATGAGAACTTTAAGTCTGTTTTTACTCAGGGCTACGCTGACCCTATCGGTTGGATTCTCCACACCTCTGCCGGTAAATGTTTTAATTGAAGGGTACTTCTCTGATAATTTCTCCGGCATTACGGGAGATTCATACATTTCAAAATAAATGATTTCACCCTTGGGGGTGGGAAAACTCAATATTGTTTCGGATTTCCCCTTTTGTTTTACATGAGGGGATTTAATGAGAAAAGAAATAATTAAATTTTCATCAAGATAATACTCAACCGATTGATGACGGTTTTGAGTTGAGAAGTCATTATTTTTGCTTGCTTGCCAAAAATGATCCTGTCCATATTCAGACTTAGAAATAAGGTTAACAGGAATTAAAAAAACAAGAATAAGTATTGATTTAAGATAATTCATATCGTCAAAGTTATTATTTTATACTA
>CAZFKU010000039.1:0-13513 GCA_964518835.1 uncultured bacterium | reverse complement strand
CCCTACCAAAGGGAATGGATACGATCATTGGTGAAAGAGGAGTAAAATTGTCCGGTGGGCAAAAACAAAGATTATCCATTGCCAGAGCAATACTGAAAAATCCACCCATTCTTATACTGGATGAAGCCACATCTTCCCTGGATACGGAATCGGAAAAATTGGTCCAGCAGGCGATTGAAAAATTGATGAAAGACCGAACAGTGCTGGTTATTGCTCACCGCCTTTCAACGGTGAAAAATGCAGATAAAATCGTCGTGTTGGAAAAAGGTGAGATTATTGAAAGAGGGAGTCATCATGAATTAATGAGAAAAAACGGGAAGTATGCTGAATTTTATGATGTTCAGTTTTTAGAATAAGAAAAAATGAAAATTATATTTTTTGCTCCTTACAATATCAGAGAAAATAACCATCTTGCATTGAACAGCGCTCCACGAATCCGATGCAGGAATATCTATGAATCCCTTCAAAAAAAATGCGAGGTCATATTAGTGGGTGGAAATACACAGGAGAGAAAGAGGGGAATAAATAAACTCTTGGAAAAGAATTTAAACGAGGTGGATGGTTTTTATATGGAAAAACCAAATTGCTCATTGAAAGGATTTGATCTCGATTTTTTAAAAAAAATTAATAATGCGGATATTCCCATGAGTATGTTTTATAGAGATGCCCATTGGAAATTTCCAAATTATGCGAAAACTCTATTTCAAAAATTGAAATATAATCGCAAATTTAATAAATCAACTCAGCAAGTAAATTTTTTTTTAAAAACCTTTCATTCAATCTATTCCCCAACAAAGGAATTTGCGGAATTCATGGGTTTTAATAATAAATCTCTTCTTCCACCTGCTGGAAATATTTACCCTCAAAAAAAACGGAATGAAATTGGAGTTTTATTTTCCGGTGCACAAAAAAATGGATTTGAAAAATTATTGTCTGCTAATAAAATTCTCCTAAGTCAAGGGTTTAGATATAATTTTTACCTTGTCACTCAAGATGGTGATTTCGTTAAACCGGACAATTTCTCGATGTATCCAATTATGGAGGATAAATTGATAAATAAAGTTCATATTGGTATCATACCTTTAAATAGAACTAAGTATTATTCCATGGCTTTCTCTCTGAAATTCATGCAGTATCTCAGTTATGGAATTCCGGTGATCTGCCAGAGGTTACCGGCATTTGAACGATACGATGAAAAATATAATATTTGCAGGTTTTTTGACGGGACAAGTGAAGATCTGGCTGAAAAAATAAAAGAACTAGTTCAAAATAAGTCCTTGAGAAATAACATGTCTCAGAACGCATTGACAGCAATAGTTACAAAAGAAAACTGGTCCGATAGGATACAAACGATTTTGTCCGATTTTGAAAAAATAAAAAACCGTTCAGTTTGATTGGTTTAAAACAAAAGCCCCTATACGATTTAACCTTTGTCTGCAGAAAAGGTGAAAACCATTTTGCTCAACCCATTTTACATGAATTGAAAAAAAGATTTTCCATTCAATATCTTTATCCAAATCACAAAAGAGATTATTGGCATTTTCAGGTTAAGGGGAAAGTCATTTGGGTTGAATGGGCACATAAGTTTGCACATCAAGTTGCAAAGAAAAAATGGGAAGATAAAAAAGTTGTTGTCCGGTTTCACAGGAGCGAAATCTTATCCCGTTATATGAAAATGATTAAGTGGAAAAATATAGACCATGTTATTTTTGTGAATTCAAATTTTGAAAACGAATTTAGACAAAAAATATCCAATAATTTACTTACCTCTACAATTCCCAATGCAATTGATGTGAAAGCATTTCCCTTTGAAGAACCTAAGTCAAATAAATCTATTTGTGTATATGGATATGGATTTAATCCCATAAAGGGTTATGATTCACTAATATTATTCTTTCACAAATTATTAAATAGAGACTCTGAATTTCATTTAACAATTATGGGGATGATTACAAAGCAACCATCATCAAAAAGACAACTGAAAAAAATAAAAGAAATGATAAGGGAAATAGGAATAGAGGAAAAAATAACCATAATTGAAAAAGATTTGGTAGATTCTCTTGTAAAGGACAGAGAAAATGTTTCACAGTTTCTTTCTCGCCACGAAATCATTCTAAGTTTTAGTCATGTGGAAAGTTTTCACTATTCATTTGCTGAAGGATTGCTTTGCGGACTCCAGGGATTTTACAACCAATGGCACAATCCACTCATCAAGGAATTCTGGAATCCCTGGGGCTGCAGCTCTGAAGAAGATATGCTGAAGAAAATTATCCACTGGTCAAAATTGGATTTGTCAGCGAAAAAAGAAATAACACAAAGGAACAGGCAATATGTGTTGAATAATTTTGGATCCCAACACATTGCAAAACAATATGAAAGTTTATTTTTTGGAGCACATTCGTGAAAAAACGATCTTTATCTGCGTTTATACCCATTCAAAATGTTGAGGACATAATTGAGGATTGCCTGGAGTCAATTAAATGGGCGGATGAGATTTTTATAGTTGACGCATTCAGCACAGATAATACAATTAACATTTGCAAGAGATATCCCAATGTTAAAATGGTGCAACATAAATATGAAAACTCAGGTGCTCAACGAATATGGGGAATGCCTCAAGTAACACACGATTGGGTTTTCATCATCGACTCTGACGAAAGGTGTAATGAAGAATTACGATCCGAAATTCAAAAAGTATTGTCCATGGATAAAGTCGGTGTGGATGGATTTTGGGTAAATATCAAAACAAAATTTCTTGGTAAACTGCAACACCATGACAGGTATCTAGGACATCGAGGGATGAGATTGGTACGCAAGGAAACTTATAAAAATTATGTGTTAAAGCGGGTTCATTCAAAATTAGTGGTAAAAAATACAGGAAGAATTCAAAGTAAACATGCTTTCCTCATCCACGAACCCATTCGTGATTTTTCAACCCATCTAAATAAAATGATTCGTTATGCAGAATGGGCGGCACAGGACATGGCTGAAAAAGGAATTCGTGCAAACCCTTATCATTTTTTATTTCGACCATTAGGGAAATTCTTTCTCCATTATATAGTAAAAGCTGGATTTCTGGATGGATTACGAGGACTCATTTTATGCAAAATTGCTGCATTTTCAGTTTTTTTAAAATATTATAAATTGTATCACATTCAGCATAACGACGTAAAAAATTAGCCTAATGTTTCGGGTCAATTATCGTCTGCAATTAACAAAAATAAGTGCCCAAATAATCAGATTATATCCTCTGATATTTATACTATTTGTTCTGTTCTCAATAAACAGGATCATTTTTTATTTTTTGTTTTCTGGTTCAGCATTGGAAAATAATGGATTTATAGATATTTTAAATGGATTCATCCTGGGTATTCGATATGACAGTGCCACCATCATGTATGGACTTTCCATCCCGATTTTACTCCTGTATGCAGGATTGCTCATTCCATTTAACCGTTATCTGTCATGTTGCTGTGTATTTTCCAAAATTTGGATGACTATTATTCTCTGCCTCTTTCTGTTCATATTTTTGATAGATGTATATTTTTATGAATTTTATCAGGATCATTTGAATATCATTTTTTTCGATATGTTTCAGGATGACACCCAGGCAGTCCTTCAGACAATTTGGAAAAATTATCCTCTTCTTCCAATTTTTATCGGATTAATTATTTTTGGGTGTTTTATTTATTATTTATTGGGAAAGATTTTCATTTTTCAACAAAAAATATCTTTTAGTCCGTTAAAGAATTTGGGAATTCTTGTGGGCTCATTCATTTTGTTTTCAATTATGGCTCGTGCCTCTTTTGGTCTTTTCCCAATTAACATGATGGATGCCGCCTATACGAATAATGAATTTTTAAATAAACTTGCACCGAACCCTGTTTTCACTTTTGAAAAAGCAGTGGAATTCCGAAAAAAACAAATGAATTCCTTATTTTTTTATCAAAAGAACACAAACGAAACTGCTCTTCAAAATTCCATACAGAATGTAAATCACAATTTTGTCAGATCAGTCAATTCACCTCAGCAGACCGGACCTTTCGCTTCATTATGGAAAAAATCCAAAGGGAACTTAAATGACCAAGGAAATTTTCCTCATGTTATAATTGTTATCATGGAGGGTTTTGGTTCCTGGATTCTGCCATACGAAACGCCAGAATTCCCAATATCAGGAGGACTGAAAAAATGGATGGATAAATCAGTGTATTTTGACCGATTTATTCAAACCGGAGGCGGGAGTATTTCTAACTTGCAAGCAACACTTCTCAGTATTCCCTCCATTCCATACGCTATCCCAATTTCCCAACAAAAATACAGGCAGATAGTTTTCAATTCAGCAATTGGATTTCAATATAAAAAGAAAGGGTATGAAACTGTGTTTGTGTACGGGGGGAAATTATCCTGGCAGAGAATTGATAATTTTCTTCCTAATCTGGGATTCGATCATATAATTGGAGAAGGGCATTTCCCCCCATCGACTCCTAAAACAGATTGGGGAGTTTTTGATCAGTATTTATTTGATTTTGTTTTTGACCGATTAAAAAACACTGATACACCCCAGTTTATAGTTTTATTTACAACTACAAATCATCCACCCTTTGAATTACCTGAAGATTACGAATTACAACCACTCAGCGTTCCAAACGAGTTACGGTATAAAATCCGGGGAAATGAAGAACTTGCAACAAAAAGATTCACAGCGTATCAATATTCTTGTCAAAAATTAAGTAATTTTTTAAACGATTTGAAGAATGATGAACTATTGGGACAATCAGTTATTGCCGTTACAGCTGATCACAATTTGCAGGGAATTAGATCCTATGATGAAAAGGATATTATTGATAGATACAGGGTGCCATTTTTCCTTTTAGGGGACAAAGACATTTTAGGTTATCCCCGATTAATTTCTCATTTTGGAGGGCATGTTGATATTGCTCCAACCCTGATTGAATTGACCTTGCCGGAGGTAGAATATTTATCTTTTGGGAATAATTTATTAATAGATTACGGTGATGAAATGATCACGGTAAATCAAGATGGAATAGTTTTTACAAATGATTTTGTGTTATCGTATGATTTTATAATTGATAAGAACAGATTTCTATTGAGCATAGATGGTAATGAAGGATTCAATAACATTATTGATCAAAATTCCAGTACCGCATTAAAACAAATAATGTCCTCATATTATCAATCTGCAAGCTATTTCCTTGAAGAAGAATGGAATAAATATTCCAATCCTTTAATCCAAAAAGTATCCAGCGATTAATTCTAAAAAATGCCTGGAAAGATTAAAAATTGGATAAATAATTTTCTTCCGTCTCCCATTGGTCCATTTGGAAAATTGCTGATAGTCATTATGACGATCCAATTACTGTTTGTTCATTTTTCCGGTGTTCATTATTTCAGGTTCATTCCAAGAGATATATGGCGGATAATTCATAGTTTCATCTTAATTCTAACAGGATTATTATTAGTAAAATATCCTTTGGAAAAGTTTAAATGGGTTTCATTTTCTATGCAATCATTATTGGTGGTGATGCACTGCGCTTTTATTGGATATTTTGTTAAAACTGAGCAGTCATTTGATTTTGCTGTAGTCGCCGAAAATTTTAATGAAATATTTTACAGTGAATCGTTATTTGTGATTCTGAACGGGATGGATCCTACTGCATTTTACATTGGTGTATTTGGAATAGGAATTATTTTTTATAAAACTTTGAGAAAATCGACAATCAGAAGATTTGGGCATTTTTCGTCAAAAAAATATGCAGGGGTTTTTTTAGTTTATTTAATTTTTTCTCTTTCCTCTGTCATTCAATTTGATGAAATGACCAATTTTTTCCGCTCTGCTTTCGCTTATTATTTTCAATCTCCGCAAAAAAAATATGAATTTAATATGGGGAAAAATACATTTCCGTTTTTGACTCAAAATGATAAACAAAACGATTACCAAAAAGAGTACCCAAATATTTTTCTCATCATGGTGGAATCATTCAATGCTGGATTTGTAAACACTAAAAATGAGGATGGCAAAGTGTACACTCCGTATTTTAATCATCTCCTAAAAGATGGGGTTTATATTGACCGATTTTATGGGAATTCTGTCCAAACGGTAAAAGGACATTTTTCAACCATTTTTTCTCTTCTTCCTCTGGTACAAGGGAAAGTGTATAAAGAGTATGAACATAATAATTTTAAAAGTTTAGCAGAGTGTCTGAAAGACGCTGGATACTCTACTTATTTCTTTAACGGACACAACAGCACGGGATTTGACAATACCCGTTCCATGATGAAAACACACGGTTATGACACATACCTGGTTGGGAAAGAACTTTTAGACGAATCATTTAAAGACTCATGGGGTTCTTGGGGTTTGTCGGATGATGAATTATACCGGAAGGTTTTCAACCATCTTGACCAGATTCGGTTAGAAAAATCTCCTTCCTTTGTCACCATCACTCCGTCTTTCCATCATGTTCCATTCAGTATTCCGAAAGATAAAAGAGAATTGGTTGAAAATCCAATTTCAATTCGGTCACGATATTCAAATTCAATACGGCTTGCTGATAATGGATTTAGGGTATTTTTTGAGGAATTGAAAAAACGTCCGGAATTCAAAAACAGTTTAGTTGTGATTACTGCTGATCATGCTTTTCCCGTAGGCGATCACGGAATTTATTTTAATGAAGTGGGATATTTTGAAGAATCCTTCCGTATCCCCTGCCTCATTTATTGGGACGGTCATATCCATCCAAAATTAGACAATGAAAATGTATTTTCGCAGATAGATATCGCTCCCACAATATTGAGTGCCATTAATGCCATGCCATCTTTTCATCATTTTCAGGGTCAGAATATGCTGAATGAAACCATAGAAAAAAAGCCTGTGTATTTAATTCAGCCCTACAATGGAACCATTTTAAGTGTTGTAGATTTCCCAATTAAATATGTGAAACGATTCAGAACAGGTGAGGAATGGATTTTTAATTTAAATGTTGACCCTCTGGAACAAACCAACATTTTGAATCAATTTAATAATAATCGAATGGATAAGTTAAGAAAATCCCTTGAGTATATTTTTCTGAATCAGTATTTGATTGAAAATAATAAAGTATTTCCTGCTTCCGCTGGATGAGAGCGCAATGTTTCATATTGCTTTGATATTGATTGAAAAAAAATTGTAAACATGAAGACTTTTCATTGAACGGTTTTTGACTTTGCATTAATTTCCACGCTAATTTTATAGAAAAATTTATATTTATAAAAAATCCATCGGAGCAATTCATCAGTTCAAATAATCATAAAGAAAGTTTCATTTGGAAATATATCTTTTCCCAGGATCATAAAATCATTGGGATTCAATATGGAATAACCGCATTATTTTTTCTTCTTTTCGGTTTCACCCTCATGATGATAATGAGGTGGCAGCTTGCTTATCCGGATACACCTGTTCCTTTTGTTGGAGGATTATTAAGCGAAGATAAACTTTTATCACCGGATATGTACAATGCTTTTGGAGCTATGCATGGAACCATAATGATATTTTTGGGTGTTGTTCCTGTTTTGGTTGGAGCATTCGGGAATTATGTTGTGCCTTTACAAATAGGAGCTCCTGACATGGCATTCCCAAAATTAAACATGGCAAGTTACTGGGCGTATTTTGTAGGTGGTTTTGTCATGTTTGCAAGTTTTTTCATGGAAGGAGGGGCAGCGGCATCCGGTTGGACAATGTATCCTCCACTGTCTGTGATTGCAGAAAACGGTGAGACTGTCTGGTTATTGGGGATGGTATTTCTCATTACCTCATCTCTCTTAGGTTCTATGAATATCATTGTCACCATTGTGCAACTAAGACCGGAAGGTCTTACGTGGATGAGACTCCCATTTTTTGTCTGGGCACAGTTAGTCACATCATTTTTACTGGTATTGGCATTTCCTCCATTAGAAGCAGCAGCAGTGTTGCAGTTGATGGATAGAATTGCGGACACAAGTTTTTTCATGCCTTCTGGACTTGTTGTAGGAGGTGAAGTCGTCAATACTGCTGGAGGAGGCAGTCCACTCCTTTGGCAGCATTTGTTCTGGTTTCTTGCTCATCCGGAAGTTTATGTTTTAATTCTCCCGGGGATGGGAATTGTAGCTGAAGTTGTTGCTAACAATACCAGGAAACCGCTCTGGGGTTATAAAGCATTGGTCTATTCAGTTGTGTTTTTGGGATTTATGTCTTTTATTGTCTGGGCCCATCACATGTTTCTTACGGGAATGGGACAGGCTATGAGCGCTTTTTTCCAAACAACAACCATGATTATTTCCATACCATCAGTAATTATTTTATCTGCGTTGTTAATTTCACTTTGGGGAGGTTCAATTCGATTTAACACTCCCATGTTGTTTGCATTGGGTTGGATGCCTATGTTTGGAATCGGAGGGCTAACCGGTTTACCTCTTGGCTTAGCTCCAACGGATATACCTTTGCATGACACGTATTACGTTATTGGCCATTTCCATTATGTTGTTGCTCCCGGGACTATATTTGCAATCTTTGCAGGAATTTATTACTGGTTCCCAAAAATCACTGGATATAAATTGAATGAAACTCTTGGAAAAGTTCATTTCTATTCATCTTTCATATTCATGAATGGAGTTTTTATGCCTATGTTCATTCAGGGACTTGCAGGAGTATCTCGGAGGCTTGCGGATGGAGGGCTATCTTATGCCCATGCTCAGGATGTACTGCAATGGAATGAAGTCATGTCTTATTCAGCTTGGTTTTTAGGTTTAGCCCAAATTCCTTTTATTATAAATTTTGTAATGACCATCATGAAAAAACGAGATAAAAATGCAGATAGAAATCCATGGAAAGCTACTACCCTGGAATGGACTGCTGCACCCTCTCCACCTATTGCACATGGCAATTTCGACAAGGATTTAACAGTTTATAGAGGACCATGTGAGTATAGCGTCCCAGGTGCAGAAAAAGATTATTCACCACAAACTGAGCAATAGGATTTGATTGTATGATTGAAATACCCTATAATGTTAAACCAAGAGAAGAGACGGGATTGTTCAATGCAAAATTGGGAATATGGTTATTTCTTGCATCTGAAGTAATGCTGTTCGGTGGTTTATTTTCGGCTTTCATTCTCTTAAGAGTCGGATCTCCTGTTTGGCCTCCAGGAGGAGAATCCAATTTAAATATTCCCCTTGCTACCATAAATACTTTCAATCTGATTCTATCAAGCTGGACCATTGTAAAATCGTGGATTGCCTTAAAGGAAAATGATTTTAAGGGATTTAAAACCTATATGGGAATTACACTTTTGTGTTCTATATTATTCCTTGTTATAAAATATTTTGAGTACAGTGCCAAAATTCATCACGGAATATTTCCATCTACTGATAATTTCTTCGGGATTTATTACACACTCACTGGCCTTCATGGTCTCCATGTTATAGGTGGTTTGATTGTTAATTTTTATTTATGGGCTCCAGGAGCTAAGATGTTTCAATCTGAACCAGAACGATTTACTAACAGAGTTGAAGTTGCCGGATTGTATTGGCACTTTGTGGATTTAGTTTGGATATTTTTATTTCCCACTCTTTATTTATTATAGGAGGCAATATTGAGCAGTCATAATTTGGAACACCATAAATCTGTTTATTTAAAAGTCCTTTTAGCATTATTTGTTTTCACAGTCCTCACCGTTGTCGCATCCTATTTTGATTTTGGATCTGTTGGAATGGCAATTTTAGTTGGATTGACCATTGCATTTATAAAGGGGTTTTTAGTGGCAGGGAATTTCATGCACTTACTGGATGAAGTGAAACCTATTTATTGGTTATTAATTCTCACGGTTGTCTTCTTTTTAGTGTTATTTTTTATGCCCATGCTCTGGGAAATGAACCTTGTAACTGTATAATGAGTTTAAAAATATTCCATATTGTTTTTACAGGATTTACAACATTACTGTTCTTATTTCTTGGGATTTTTTATGGAATGAGATTTTCTGATTCTGGAAATACGTTATTATTAATTTATTCCATTATTTCAATAATACTGGGAATGGGGTGTATACTTTATGGTAGAAATTTCATGAACAAGTATAAACACTTTAGCAACTTATAATGCGCCAGATGTTTTTTATCATCGGAATTTTGCTTGTTTTAATTCCACAGATTTCTGTTGGGTGTGCGGTGTGTTATGGCGACCCTCAGTCACCCATGACAGCAGGATTAAATCAGGCAATATTCTTGCTTCTTGGTGTTATTGGAGTTATTTTGTCATTGGTGTTTACAGCTGGAGTTTTTTTTACTAAGCGGAATAAAATGTTGACAAATTCAGAGACAGATTCATGATTGAATTTTTTGGCAAATTAAGTGATCATCTTGGTTTTCCGGTAATGTCTTCCAGTCATGGACTTGAAATTGATTACATGAATGGCTGGGTTCACTGGCTCATGCTGGTGTTATTTGTAGGGTGGGGAATATTCTTCATTATTGTATTAATTCGCTTTCGTTCCGGTGCGAATCCAAAAGCAAATTATACTGGTGTAACATCTCATTACAGCCAATATACGGAATACGGTGTTATTTTTTTTGAAGCCTTTTTACTTATTGGTTTTGCTTATCCCATGTGGGCAAAAATGAAAACAAACGTCCCGGTGGTGGATAAAAATACCGTAGTTGTAAATGTTGTAGCCCAACAATTTGCCTGGAATATTCACTATCCCGGGGCAGACGGAAAATTTGGTGAAACAAATCTAAACTTGGTGGATGAAGAAACAAATCCTATTGGGCTGGACAGAAATTCTCCAAACGGTGCAGATGATATTACAACTATCAATCAACTTCATTTACCCGTTGACAAACAAGCAATGATATATTTGTCTTCTAAGGATGTAATTCACTCATTGGCTTTACCGGAAATGAGAGTAAAACAAGATGCAATTCCTGGAATGACTATTCCTGTATTTTTTACTCCCACCATGACATCTGCAGAATTCCTAGAGGAGATTAAGGGAACTTCGAGATTTAACCCAAGTGGACATTATATGGGTGTAGGCAAGGAAGCATGGGACATATTTAATGAAGAATCTAAGAATGAATTTAGAGGATACCAGATTAGTTGTGCTCAACTCTGTGGAAATTCTCATTATAAAATGCGGGGATTTATGACTATTCATGAGGAAGAAGACTTTGAGAGTTGGTTGGCAGAACAGGCAGAAGAGTTGGAGGATGAAGGTGATGATTGGGGTGATGATGACTGGTAAAACCTTACCAAACCATCATGAAAAAACCACAGAAGTGGCTTAGACGTTTTTCAAAGTTTACTGTATTTTCCACCCTCTTTTTAATATTTGCAGGTGCCTTGGTTAAAAGCCATGAAGTGGGATTGTCCGTCCCCGATTGGCCAACAACTTATGGTTATAATATGTTCACTTTTCCATTTCAAGATATGGTAGGCGGAATTTTTTATGAACACGGTCACCGCCTCACTGCTTCTTTTGTAGGGATATTAACTGTTGTCCTTGCGGTTTGGATGGGTTTCAATGAAAAACGTAAATGGTTAAGAAACTTGGGATTTATTGCATTGTGTCTCGTCATTATTCAAGGATTGTTTGGAGGTATTACGGTTCTGTTTTTTCTGCCTACTGCAATTTCCATGATCCATGGTGTGATCGCCCAGACTTTTTTACTGGTTTTAATTTTTATTGCCTATTGTTTGTCAAATGAGTTTTTTAAAGAAGCCTCAATTCCTAATGTCCGTAATTGTGAAAAGGAAAAAAAATGGTCTAATATTGTCTTTTCAGCGGTTTTCATTCAATTAATATTGGGTGCATGGATGCGTCACATTAATGCTGGATTAGCAATTCCCGATTTTCCTACGGTGGGTTGGAGTTGGATTCCGTTGATAAATGAAGATATATTGCAAAGAATAAATGATTGGCGTTTTGACTATGATCTTTCAAATATCACTTTGTTTCCTGTTTGGGTTCATTTCATTCACCGGCTATGGGCAGCCGTAGTTTTGATAACAGTACTCACATTCGGTCATTATTATTTTCGGGGGGAAAAAAAGTTTAATCCAACCATGACACTTCTTTTTCTGGGGATTCCTTTTCAAATATTGCTGGGAGCTTTTACAATATGGTCGGGGAAAGATCCACTGATTGCCAGCTTTCACGTTGTAAATGGTGCATGTCTAATAGGTTTGTCTTTCCTGATGGTTCTTCGTTATTCATCCAAAATTAATTTTTTAAGGAAGGTTCACGTTGAGGCTTAATAGACGAAAAGCATCATCTCGGATAAGGGGATTTTTAGAATTGTGCAAACCAAAAATTCTTGTGATGGTTTTGGTAACTACGATTTTGGGATTTTACTTAGGTGGGAATGTGATTTCTTCTTTTCGTTTGCTTGTTGTAACCTTGTTGGGAACCGGTCTGTGTGCCGGAGGTGCAGGAGCATTAAATCATTATCTGGAACGAGATGCAGATATGCAGATGGAAAGAACGAAAAATCGTCCTTTACCATCGGGCATTATTCAACCATCACAAGCTTTAATATTTGGAATCATTCTTGTACTATTGGGGTGTACTCTCTTGAGCTGGAAAGTGAATCTGCTCACAGGATTTTTGTCTTTACTCACTGCTTTTCTTTATGTACTTGTTTACACACCTTTGAAGAAAATCACCTGGCTGAATACGACCATTGGATCCATTCCCGGTGCTATTCCGCCCATGGGAGGCTGGACAGCAGCAACCGGCAGTTTAGATGTGGAAGCATGGTTATTGTTTGCAATTCTGTTTTTCTGGCAGCATCCCCATTTTTTTGCCATTGCCTGGGTGTGCAGGGATGATTATGAGAAAGCTGGATTTAAAATGCTCCCGGTAATGGAAAAAGACGGAACCAGGACGATCAGACAGATTTTCTGGCATTTGACATTGTTGATTCCCGTTTCCATGCTTTTCTACATCAATGGAAATTCCGGATGGATCTATGCTATTGGAGTTTTTATTCTTTCCCTCATATTTGCAGGTTCTGCAGTCCCACTGGTATTTAATAGAACCAATAAAAATGCATTATTGATTTTGAAAGCATCCGTCATGTATCTACCTGCACTACTCATTTTAATTATAATAGATAAGGTGTACTATTTTGGTTTTTAAAATTTGCATCTTATTTTTAGCACTTGTTTTTTCTTCCTGTTCCCATGAACCATTACCCATTTTAGGGGAAATACCATCTTTTAAATTGACAGATAATTTCAGTCAGCCATTTACGGAAGAAGATATTTCAGGAAAAATCTGGGTCGCCGATTTGATTTTCACTACCTGTGCCGGGCCCTGCCCCATCATGAGTACAGAAATGAGAACTGTGCATAAAACCTATCTGGAAAATGAAAATATCCGTATGGTTACAATCACTGTAAATCCGGATTATGATTCTCCTGAAGTTTTAACCGAATATGGAAAACGATATGATGCCGATTTTTCCAAATGGCATTTTTTAA
>CAZFKU010000038.1:0-13545 GCA_964518835.1 uncultured bacterium | reverse complement strand
GAATCATCAAAAAAACTAATTCATCATTTTGGACTCCATACTCATAAAATAATTAGGATTGATCTCTCAAATATAGGTGGATCTGCCCTTACTGACGAAATTAAAATTCCGAAAAATCGATCGGGTAAAGATATGGGAGAAGGAATTCCAATCACTTATGTCCCTGCTCGTAACTTAATTTTTTTATCCATTGCATTGGGATATGCAGAAGTTGAAAATGCACACAATATTATTTTGGGTGTAAATGCCATAGATTATAGTGGTTATCCTGATTGCAGACCTGAATTTATTCAAGCATTTGAAACTACAGCAAATTTAGCAACAAAAATGGGGGTGGAAGGAAATGATAAAATTAAAATTCATACTCCACTGATTGATTTGGAGAAAAGTAAAATTATTAAAACCGGAATTGAACTTGGAGTAGATTATTCATTAACACACTCTTGTTACGATCCAGATTTTGAGGGCAATCCCTGTGGTGAGTGTGATGCGTGTTTATTACGATTAAAAGGATTTGAGGAAGCGGGAGTTGAGGATCCCTTGATTTATCCCAATGAGTTATAAAGTCAAAGAAGTGTATTTGACCATCCAAGGAGAAGGATACCAGACAGGTAGGGTTGCAGTGTTTTGCCGTTTTACGGGTTGCAATTTATGGAGCGGTTATGAAAAAGATCGTAAGAGAGCAATTTGTGACTTTTGTGATACAGATTTTGTGGGAACGGACGGTCCCGGAGGGGGCGTGTTTGAGGATGCGAAATCTTTAACCCAACACCTTCTTTCTTTTTGGGATTCAGATGAAACACCGTTTTTTGTATTTACGGGTGGAGAGCCTCTTCTACAAATGGATGATGAATTAGTTTTTGAATTGAAACATAATAAAATCGAAATTGCTATTGAAACTAATGGAACTATTTTTCCACCTGATGGAATTGATTGGGTATGCGTAAGTCCTAAAGCCAATACAGAATTAATCGTCCATTCAGGTGAGGAATGTAAGGTAGTTTATCCTCAAAAAGATTTAGATTTGAATGAGATATTAAAGATGGATTTTAAACATTTCAGTTTACAACCAATGGATGGAGAACAGATTAAAAATAATACACTTTTGACAATGGAATATTGCAGAAAAAATCCAAAATGGAGTTTGAGTATTCAAACTCATAAATATTTAAATATACCCTGAGGATAAATTTGGAGATTTATAAAAAATTTTCTTTTGATTCTGCCCATTTTTTACCCAATCTTCCTGATGAGCATAAATGTAGTCGAATGCATGGTCATACATTTTACATAACCATTTATTTAAAAGGAAGAATAGATCCAAAGACGGGATGGATAAGAGATTTTTTTGAAATAAAACAATTGTTTCAACCCATACATGATGACTTAGATCATCGGATTTTAAATGATATAAATGGACTTGAGAATCCCACCAGTGAACATTTAGCAAAATGGATTTGGGGAAAAATGATACAAGCATTACCGGAATTATCAAAAATTGAAGTTGCAGAAACCTGTACAACTGGGTGTATCTACGAAGGGGAATAAATATTTTTTACCATCAGGAAATTTCATGAAAATATCAATTGAAAAAAAATCATTGGAAGAAATCACAAAAATGGGAATATTAAATTGGCCCATTTGGGAATGTGAAGTATCTGAATTTCCCTGGACTTATTCAGAAAAGGAATCCTGCTATATACTTGAAGGAGAAATTGATGTAGAAACTGAAATTGAAACAGTAAAAATTGTTCCGGGAGATTTTGTGATTTTTCCAAAAGGACTAAATTGTCAGTGGAAGGTTTCAAAACCTGTCCGCAAACATTATTCATTCGGTTGAGTGAATTAGATAAATATATTGGGTGGAAACTCCGAATTTTACTGGCAGTATTATTGTTTACAGGTTCACTGTATTTTACTATAAAAGGGTTTTCAATAAACGATTCGGAGCAATCCTTTAATCAATCCTGGACCTTAGCATTACTCATGCTTTGGGGTTGTGTCTCCCAAATTCCTCAGGCAATAAAACAATATTCTGAATCTCATAAAAAGCAATCGTAATTCAATTTCATTAATGGGGATTATCTGATATTTTTTCGAAGTGAATATTCATCTTAATTAATTGTTAGTATCCCACAAATGAACGATTCTGAATTAAGGAATTATTTACGTGAATTAAGTCATCTTTTTATTCCTAAAAAAATTGGAAAATCCGGCAGAAAATGGATCGTATCCGGTCATCTTTCTCAAGGCACACTACTTGAGCGATTGGAACAGGAGATAAATCATCATTCTACCAATGTAATAGTAAAGAAGGAAAATGATGATGTTACACTTTATTTTGAAGAGAATAAGGTTGTATTAAGAATTCCTGAAATTCCGAGAATTAATGTCATATTATTTTTTTTCACCATTCTTACAACTCTACTTGCGGGAGCTATGATGGAAGGTGGGGATGTATTCAAACATCCGATAGAATTGATCAAGGGTGTTCCATTTTCTGTAACATTGATGCTCATTTTGGGAACTCATGAATTCGGACATTATTATTATGCCCAAAAACATGGAGTGGATGCCACTCTGCCATATTTCATTCCTGCACCAACCATAATTGGTACATTTGGAGCATTCATTAAAATAAATTCTCCCATCACAAAAAAAAGTGCCCTGCTTCAGATCGGAGCAGCAGGTCCCATTGCAGGATTTATAGTTGCAGTTCCGGCATTAATTATTGGATTAACTCAATCCACTGTAATCTCGCTGGATGAAACTTTTGAAGGGATGAGATTGGGAGATTCCTTACTCATGATAGGCTTGACCGGAATAATATTTCCGGGATTAGAACCCAATCAGGATATTCTTCTACATTCCGTTGCCTTTGCAGGATGGATAGGATTGCTTGTAACCATGTTGAATCTCCTTCCTATAGGACAACTGGACGGAGGTCATATCGCCTATGCAATGCTGGGAGAAAAATATGATCAAGTTGCAAAAATCGCATTACTCTCCTTAATTCCCTTGAGTTATTTTTCTATGAATTGGTTGATTTGGGGAGCATTAATTCTTGTTCTCATGAGGACAATAAAACATCCTCCTGTAATGAATATTTATGAACCTCTGTCACATCATGATAAAAATATTGGATATATGTGTTTAGCAATTTTCATTTTGTGTTTTATCCCTGCTCCATTCAGTTGAGGTTAATTCAAAAAATATTACTAAGCATTTTTATTCTTTCTTTATCTATTTCACAAGAACGAATAGGAGATTGGAATTGTTTTACTTCAACCCTGAATATAAAAGATATTACTGTTTATAATGGAAATATCTATTGTGCAACCGAGGGCGGAATACTGCATTTTGATCTTCAGCTTCATACATTTACACCTTTTACAAAACTGAATGGATTAAACTCAACTAATTTATCACTAATCGAAACAGGTCAGGATCAACTTCTCTGGGTGGGTGGAAACTCTCCGGGGTTTATTCAAAGATTTGACCCGGTAAAAGAAATGGTCGTCAAAGAATTTCCCTATGAATTTTCGGAAATATCTCACATTGCATCCGGAGATTCCATTGCCTATGCAGTGTACAGGGATAATCAGGATTGGGGAATTGCAGAATATAGATATGAAGATGGGACATTCAACCATCGTGATCTGTTTCCGGTTTGGAACTTAGCTGAAAATGGAATTAATGATATAGAAATTATTGGTAATTTTGTATTTATCGGAACAGAGTCAGGATTGTTTCGAGGAATCACCGGGGGAAATCCAAATTCATGGTCTTTGTTATCTGAAGATATTTCAGGTAATGTTACTGATATTGAGATTTCAGGTGATTCACTTTTATTTATTGAAAATTCTGACATATTTTCATTTAATCTTGACTCTGAAGAAATTATTGGAATGAGTTCAATGAATGTATCTTTGATAAATAGTATCTCTACAGACAATATTTGGGGTATAAATTCGTCTTTTACACAATTGATTGATTTGGGGGAAAATGAGATAATTAATTTGCCATCGAAAGCAAACTGTATTTCATCTTATAGAGATTCCCTCGTCATGGTTGGTATGGAAGTAGGATTATTTATCTACGATCTGTTTCGTCCTGCTTATGAGGTTTATATTCCCAATACCCTTCCCACCAATCAAATCAGTGCTTTAACAATTTTGAATGACGGCAGGCTGGTTGCGGGCTCATATAAAGGGCTCTCCATTTTGGAAGATTGGGGATGGCGGAATATAATTGAAACATCATCTAATGAAATATCACTCCATGATAGTTTTGATCCATCTTATTTTTCTGCAGACACTATTCCGGTTGATTTTGGTGGATATATTGCCGACATTGAACAGGGACCGAACAGCAAAGTATATTGTGCTATTCGAGGGACTTATCCGGAGCCCCGCCGTCACGGTGGAGGAATTGTCATTATTGATATGGACAATCCTGCAGATTTTACTCTTATTGACACAACTCATTTGGATTATTTTTTGAATGAGTACATGGTGGTTAAAGACTTAACATTTGATAAATTTGGGAACCTTTGGGTTGCAGATTCCTATGCCACCACAAAATTCACCCCCGTTCACAAAATGTCACCAGAGGGAAGCTGGACATCGTTCAGCTACGATGATTCAGATTACACCTTTTCTCTGACACCGAATACAATTGCCATTGATACGTGGAACAGGATATGGATCGGATTTTTCACCGGGGAAGAAAATACCGTTGACGGAGTTCCATACCCAAATGGCGGATTGATGATGATGTCCCAAAATGGAAATGATATTTTTGTAAATGACATTGATCTTTCTTCCGTTTATACAAATAAATCTATTTGGTCTGTCGCTGTTGTGAGAGACAGGTTGTATGCATTATCACCTAACGGTTTGACCTATTTTAATCTGCAAAATGACGATGCGAATCCTGTAAAAAGACAAGGTCCGGTGGGAGTGAATGGAACACCGTTCGCTTATTTTCCTCAGGTTTCTTTCGGCGGACCGGATCCCGGTGCAACCCTAAAAGCTGATCCTCAAAATAATATTTGGGCAGTTTCGCCGACTCAGGGAGTGTATGTTTTATTGGATAACACATTGAATTGGCCCGATGCAGAAGGAATCCGTGAACAGGACACTCCACTACTTTCAGATCAAATTTCAGACATCGTTTTTGACACACAAGGAGGATTAGCATACATAGCTACAAGCAGAGGGATAAATAGTTTGAAAATACCTTTCTCCGAACAAAAAAAAGATTATTCAAATCTGAAAGTATTTCCCAGTCCTTTTTATGTCCCTTCGGAAAAACCATTGGTTATTGCAGGGATTGTTCAATCCTCTTCACTTTTAGTGACGACAATAACCGGCAAGGCTATCCGTTCAATTAAACATGCAGAGTTGGGTATCCATGGAGATCAAATTACGTGGGATGGAAGAAATAAGGAGGGGAAATTAGTTGGAAGTGGAGTGTATTTGTTGTCCGTGTATGACCAAAATGGAATAAATGCAGTAGAAAAAATTACGGTAATTAGAAAATAACCTGTATGAAGAATTCTATATTAAGAAAGCAGTTTTCATCACACTAATTTTCAGAATGATATAGTGCAATATCAAACGTATGTCCTAATTCTGGTGTAATGGAGCGAATCATTCTTTTTCTCTGATCAAAGTGAATGGATATTATATAAACGGAAGTATCAATTTCTTGAATTAATAGATGTAATATGAATTATATGAAAATAAAAGTTGCGGGCAGAGGAACTGTAGCCTTTTAAATAATTTTACAGAACATTTTGGAATAGACCAATACAACGGAGGGATGGGAATCCATTTCACTGCCTTTTGTTGTTTCCATAATCAATATTTCACCTCAATATTAGTTAAATCAAGTATATTAGGACTTGATTAAGAAAACCAATTGAAAATTATCTCACCATAGAATCAACATTTATTTTTCAGGTCAACCGGAATTAAATTCAAAAGTGAATATTTCTTCAAACCGTATTAAAAAATGGATACTGGAAGCAGGGTTTCAAACTGTGGGTATTGCACAAGTTACACATCTTCCGGAAGCTCAACATCAATTAAAAAAATGGCTCAGTAAAGGAAATAATGGCACCATGAACTGGATGAAAAAACGAGAAAAGGAAAGGGGAGACCTTAATCAATATTTTCCTGAAGCAAAATCGGTTGTTTCTGTTGGGTTAAATTATTTTTCTGGAACCAGTCAAAAGGATCTCAGCTCCGGTTTCAAATTCAGCAACTACGCTTGGGGAGACGATTACCACGGGGTTATGAAATCCAAACTTTTCAAGGTATTGGGAAAAATCAAGGAGCAAGACCCGGATGTAAATGGTTTGGTCTGTGTAGATACATCTCCTGTTATGGAAAAAGTGTGGGCGCAGGAAGCGGGATTGGGATGGCAGGGGAAACACACAAATCTCATCACACGGGATTACGGAAGCTGGATATTTCTCGGTGAAATTATTTTGGATATTGAACTGGAAACGGATCAGTCTTTTGATGAAGACCTGTGTGGTACCTGCACAGCCTGTATTAATGCATGTCCTACGCAGGCTTTAGGTGAGTATGAGATTGATTCACGAAAATGCATATCCTATCTCACAATTGAACATCGGGGGGAATTTGAAGAAGAAGATGAAAAAAAGTTAAACGATTGGATTTACGGATGTGATATTTGTCAGGAAGTGTGTCCATGGAATGAAAAATTCGGGAAGAAAACAGATGAATCCGCTTTTTATCCTAGGAAGGAGATTCTGGATTGGACATCTGAAAAATGGAATGCCCTCGATGAAGAAGGATTTCGTAAATTGTTTCGTAATTCAGCCGTAAAACGAACCAAGTTTTCCGGATTGAAAAGGAATATTAATTCAAATAATCGGAAAAAAGTGAAGGAGAAAATTTCATGACAAGAGTCGGAGTTGTTTTAGCAGGATGCGGGGTAAATGACGGATCGGAAATTCATGAATCGGTCATCACTATGCTAGCGTTGGATCGAGCAGGAGTGAACATGGTTTTAATGGCGCCCAATATTGATCAACTGCATGTAATGAATCATTATACCGGCAGTGAAATGGACGAATCCCGGAATGTTCTGTTGGAGTCTGCCCGTATTGCCCGGGGAAAAATTCGGGACATGGCAGAAGTCCATGCTTCCGATGTAGATGCCCTCATTTTTCCAGGTGGATTTGGCGTAGCAAAAAACCTTTGTGATTATGCCATGACAGGACCAGATTGTTCCGTAAATCCTGATGTAAAGCGTCTTACAACGGATGTTCATAAAGCGGGAAAACCCATCGGTGTTATTTGCATCGCCCCGGCAATGTTCGCCCATATTATGAAGAGTGCAGATATATCTGTAGATTTGACGATTGGAACAGATGAACAAACTGCGAAAGATATTCAATCTATGGGATCAAATCATTTAGAATGCAATGTGCAGGATATCGTGATTGATAAAAATAATAAAGTAGTGTCCACTCCCGCTTATATGCTTGCTCAGAGAATAAGCGAAGCGGCAGACGGAATTGAAAAATTAGTGGATTCACTGCTGGAAATGGTTGATTGACGAATTTATTTTTCCGGATACAGGGTAACCTGAATGATATTTTCAGTTGAGAAATATTGATTCGCTGTATCATGGATGGTATTCAACGTCAGATTGTTTACTAATTCATCATAACTGGTGACGATATCCATATCCAGATTATTTTTCACAGCAAATTCCGTTATGTTCATCCAATACGTGTTATTTTCCAGATCAACTTCATGTTTTCGGCGCTGGGTTTCTTTTACTTTCTGCAGATATTTATCAGTAGTTCCTTCCTCCATGATGAGTTGAATCTGTTCCTTCACGGCAATGGTTAATTCTTCTACCCGTTCCGGATCACACCCGAATCCAATGGAAATACTGTAGGTCTCTTCCGGATAATGAGACATATCCCCCCGGATTCGAACTCCATAAACTCCTCCCAATTCTTCCCGCAAAACTTCCCGCATTTTAATTCTCAAAACTTCAATCATAGATAAAAAATCGTACCTGGATTGTCTGCTCCATTTACAGAGACCGGTATAGACAATTTGAGTTAGACTTTTTGGTTCAATTCCACGATAAACTGATTTATCAATAATTCCCCTGGGCGGGACAATGTTATGATTTACCCAGGATTCCCTGCGGTTTTGGCTGGGCAGACTTCCTAAATATTGCCGTACCAGCGGTTTGATTTTGTCGGTGTCAAAATTGCCCACCAGAATAAATGTAAAATCTCCTGCATCCCCGAATCGGTCCCGGTAAAAATTAACCGCTTTTTGAAGATCTGTTTCCGGAAGTATTTCAGCGGTAAGAGGACGTTTGCGAATATGATTCTGAGAAAGAGTAACGGTTAATGTATCCTGAAATACAGATTCGGGACGGGATTTCCAGTTTTCAAGCCATCCGGAAATACGGGATAAATAACTATTAAATGATGAAGAATCCAATCGTGAGGCGGTGATATTTAAATAAATAAGCTGAAACAGTGTTTCAATATCCTGTGGAGATGCGGATCCTCTAAGTCCCTCGTAGAGTTCCGAAATATAGGGGGATACACTTACAATTTTTCCGCTCAGTTTTTTATCAAGTTGAATGGAAGAAAAATTTCCAATACCGCTTTCACTGATAATATCCGAAGATAGTTCTGCCGAAAGAAAATTTTCATCACCTGCAAGAGAGGTTCCGCCGGGACTGAAAGCTTTAAATATAATTTCATCGTTTTTGAATTTGGTGGGCTTTAATAAAACCCGTACCCCATTATCCAAAATCCATTCTGTTATGTTAACAGACGAATAGGTTTTCTCACCAACAATATTTCCTAGTTCTGGCATATGAGCAATCAGGGGTTCATCGGATACTGCATCTACATAGGGTGAAATTGAAATACTTTTAATTTCATCAAAAATATTCAGGATTTCAGAATTTGTCGGAATGATTACATCTTCTTTTTCCGGTGCCTGAACGGATACGACTCTGTTTATATCTCTCATACACAATGGGGCAAGTTGGTTCATTTCCTTCAATGAAATCCCGGGCAGGAGTGCTTTGTGCATTTCCAACTCTGCAGCAATCCCCGGAATGGGTTCACCTCTTAGATAATTGGATACGTATTCACGGACAAAGGAACGTGATTCGGTTTTTTCCTTTTCATCGTATGCTTTTTGAATTTGTCGTAGTACCTGGGTTTTTTCCCTTGCTAATTCCGTTTCTGTAAACCCAAATCTTTTGATTCTCTCACCTTCAGTCAATAATGTTTGAATTCCGGATAAAATATTATCATCATTCACAATAGCAAAAAGCTCAAATCCGTCTTTGGTCAAAATGTAATCATTAAAAAATGTGGTACTGTAGATAAAAGGAGGATTTGATGATTTGGTCAGTTCATCCAGGCGGTTTTTAAACATTAGTGTAAATAGTTTTCTTTTTATCCTGTGTTCGTAATCTTTAATGGTTTTTTCTTCTTTCTTATCTAATTTGAAATTTATGCTCACAGAAGTGTAGGGAGCTTCTTTATCCGTTGCAATTGCTACCAGCGTTTCATCATGGTCGGGAACAGGATATTTAATTCTTTCCTTAGGATTTTCCGGCATGGTAAGACGGCTGAAATGAGTTTGGATCAACTTTTCCATTTCTGATTTGTCAAAATCACCCACAGCAACCACTGTCATGAGATCCGGACGATACCAATCGGTGTAAAACCGCCTGATGGTGCTGTAATGTGCAGTATCTATGACAGCTTTTTTCCCGATGGGAAGGCGGATCCCATATTGTGAATTATGAAAAACAACCGGCAGTATCTTGTTAAGCATCCTTTGACTTGCGCCCTGACCTAACCGCCATTCCTCTCCTACAACCGGTCTCTCGCCATCAATATCTTCCTCCTCCATTAAAATTCCATGCGCCCAATCCTCCAATATTTGAATGGCCTGCTGTATGATATCTTCATCATCCGTGGGTATTTCAATCATATAAACGGTTTGATCAAAAGACGTGTAGGCATTTAAATCGGGACCAAAAGCCACACCGATAGACTCAAAATAATCAACCAGTTCCTGTTTTTTATAATGAACGGTTCCGTTAAAGGCCATGTGTTCCACCAAATGAGCAAGTCCCTGCTGGTCCTCATCTTCAAGGACGGAACCAGCATTTACAGCCAGACGAAAATCCGCTCTATTTTCCGGTTTCTTATTTTCCCGGATGTAATAAGTTAATCCATTCTCAAGTTTTCCGATGATAACGAGAGGATCGATGCCTAATAGTTCATCCCCAGATTCTGCCTGGGGTAGCAGAACACTGTCTTTCAGTGTAGAACATCCATTCAGGATGAATAAAAATAACAGGGGTAATATTTGAAGTTTTTTCATAATGCTTTCCTTAGTGAATAAAAAAAGCCCTTAATGGGCTTTTTAAATTGAATTGTCAAAAAGAGTCAGGAAATAACGCTGACACATTTTTTGTTTCGTCCTTTTTTCTGAAATTTAACAATACCGGATGCAACAGCAAATAAACTGTCATCCTGTGCTCTCCTCACATTAGTTCCGGGATGAATTTTGGTTCCTCTCTGTTTCAGGATAATTCCGCCAGCATTGATGGACTGTCCATCAGCTACTTTCACACCCAATCGTTTTGCGTTGGAATCACGTCCGTTTCTGGAACTTCCTTGTCCTTTTTTATGTGCCATTAGTTTTCCTCTTTGGTCTTAGTTGTTTTTTTAGCTACGCTTTTTTTTGCAGTTGTCTTTGCTTTAGGTTTAGATTTGGCTTTTGCTTTTTTTGCTGCTGGTTTTTTCGTTGTAATTTTTTCTATTTCCAGGATTGAAAATCCCTGACGATGAGTATTTTTATTTTCATATCCTTTGCGTCTTTTTTTCTTATATACCAAAAGTTTTTTTGTACGACTGTGTTCCAGTATTTTAGCAGTTACAGTTGTATTTTTTACAAAGGGATTTCCAAACGTTGTTTTTTTCCCGTCATCCGTTGCCAGGACATTTTCAAACGTCACTTTGGATCCCGGTTTGGAATCGAGGGTGGCTGTGTTGATTTTATCCCCTTTGGAGACTTTATATTGTTTTCCTGCTATATCTACTATTGCGTACATTTTTGTTCCTGAAAAAGCCGGTGAATTTAATAGGGTTAATTTTCCTTTCCAAGTCCTAGTTCATCCGTTACATCTACATTTGTTTTGGAATGAACAAATCGAAAATCATCCCTTGAAATTTCAGCATTTTCTTCGATTTTCAAATGGGTGAAATGTTTCCACATGAGTCCCCTTAACACTGTTTTTTTCTCTTTTAAGATATATTCAGAGTTTTCAGGATGAAGCTGCAATTTTAACCTCAGATCATTTTTCTTGATTTTATACCGCCTTAACCAATGATCTATTCTTGTGATTAAGGTATCTTTTGAGATAATTCGTCCGGAACCGTAACAGGTGGGGCACACTTCACTCATGGAATCCAGAAGGCTTAATCTGATCCTTTGGCGGGTCATTTCAAGAATCCCAAAATCAGAAATGGGTGAAACTGCAACTTTAGCCCGGTCTTTTTTCAATTCCTTCCGAATTTCATGAAATATTTTCTTCTTGTTTTCTTCCTTTATCATATCAATAAAATCGATGACGATTAATCCACTCAAATCCCTCAGTCGAAGTTGGCGGGCGACTTCCCGGGCTGCCTCCATATTGATTTTAAATGAATTTTGTTCATGCATTTTTTTCCCGATGAACCTACCGCTGTTCACATCAACTACAACCATAGCTTCTGTTTTTTCAATGATGAGATAAGCACCGCTTTTCAGCCAGACTTTAGGTCGCATGAGTTTCGCAATTTCATCTTCAATCCCCATGCTTTCGAAAATAGGGATTTTCAGTTTATACCGCTGAACCCGATTTCCCATCTTGGGAGTTACATCCTCAATATAATTCTGCATTCTACGGTAGATTTTTTTGGAATCAATGATGATTTTATCCACATCTGTCGTCAACAGATCCCTAATAACACTGGACGCAGTTTCCAAATCCTCATAAACAAGTGCCGGAGCTTTGGAGCGACTTGATTTTTCTTTTAATAATTCCCAATGATTGACTAACGTGTTATAATCATTTCGAATGATCTCATCTGATTTTCCCTCTGCAACAGTCCGGATTATGAGACCACAGCCTTTCACTTTCATTTTTGAACAAAGTTTTTTTAGTCTCCTGCGTTCGTATTTATCCCATATTTTTTTGGATATACCAACGTAATTTACTTCAGGAACCAACACAAGGAATCGCCCCGGCAAAGAAATTTCTGTCGTTACCCGTGGTCCCTTGCTTGCGAAAGGTTCTTTTATTACCTGAATATAAATCTCCTGACCTGATTTCAGCTCAACATTTCGGTGATTAATTTCACCATCTGAATTAGAGGGATCCGATTCTAAAATCACATCCGGAAGGAATGAACTGTTCTGAATTTCTGAGAACGGAAGAAACGCATTGATGGAAAATCCTATATCCACGAACGCAGCCTGCATTCCGGGGATGACGTTTTCTACAATACCTTTATAAATATTCCCGACCATACGTTGCTGATCATGTTTTTCAACATAGACTTCTACCAGCCTGTCATCTTCCAGAATAGCAATTCGAGTTTCCCCCATACTTTCATTTATATAAATTTCTTTCTTCATAGCATTTGCCTGCTTTTAGATAATAAAAATAATCGCACTCAAAGGTCTGTAATGCACCGCATCGAACCCGTTTTGAGAACGGCTGTGTTATCTTATATAAGGGAAATTAAATTAAGAGGGAAGTAAAAATCTTAATCTGTAAGGAATTATTTAAAAATTTTGTTGTAAAAACTGTGAATGCCCCTTAATTCGCTTTCCCAATCAGTGAAAAGTTAATTCCCTTAAAGTCCCACATCAAAGAATTTTGTTAAATTTACATATATTTTGAGACTTTGGTGGAACAGTATGTAGAAGATTTACCCCAATTTTGGGAAGACATTTATTCGGCAGATGATGCAGGCTGGGATTTAGGCAGACCCACTCCTGTTTTTAAGTCATTTTCAGAAGAACTTCCTCCCGGAAAACTATGTATATTAGGATGCGGTAAAGGTTATGATGCGATTCAATTTGCAAAAAATGGATTTGACGTGACCGCTGTGGATTTTGCATCATCAGCAGTATATGCACTTGAAAAATTGGTAACAAAATACAATGTTAAAATCCAGATAATTCAAAGAGACATTTTTTCACTAACACCTGAAAAAAGTAATACTTTCGACTATATTTTAGAACAAACCTGTTTTTGTGCGATTAATCCCGGAAGACGGAATGAATATGAACGCTTGGTTCATACATTACTCAAACCCGGTGGAAAATTGATAGGGCTTTGGTTTCCCCTGGACAAATCTGTGGATGAGGAAGGACCTCCGTTTGGAACAACAGTGAATGAAGTAAAGAAATTATTTGGTGGGAATTGGGAAATAGAATCCGAAGAATTTTC
>CAZFKU010000037.1:0-13754 GCA_964518835.1 uncultured bacterium | reverse complement strand
CTGCCTGACTTCCGATTTGTTCTCTTGCTTCTTCAATGACTCCACCGGTTAAATCAGGTGCATCCTCCAGATGATACAAAGGAATAATTTTTTCTTCCACACCATCGGGACCGATAATTGTTTCCGATTCATTACCAAAAAATAGATCTCCATTTCCTGATTCTAATTGTGCTCTCACATCTTCCATGGATAAAATTTTCTTTACCGCATAGATATTTTTCTCCGGTACACCTATATCTCCACCCAGGTTTCTCAGAAGTGATGAAAAGGGACGATCTTCAAATAATCGCTGATCTACGACAGCTGATGTTGTATCATCATCAGATTCATCCTCTCCAAACAATTCGCTCACCGGGATGGTTTTATCTTCGCTCACCAGAGATTCCTGGTCAACCGATTGTGTATTTCCATTGTCCAGTGTGGTATCACTGACGATTTCTTCCAATTCTTCCTTTCCTTTTAACAACTTATCAATTTTAAGATTGAGAGAGTTTGTCAGTTGTCCGTCCTTTACAAGATAAAATTCAAGAAGTGCCGTGCTTTGAAGTAGAGCCCTTGCTCTTTCGGTATCCTGAATGCCTGCTAATTCGACAATGATTCTGCTGCTTCCCTGTTTTTGAATGGTAGGTTCGGACACACCAAATTGATCAACACGATTTCGAAGTATTTCTAAAACACGGTTTATTGCATCCTCAGATTCATCGTTTAACTGACTGACAATATCATCTACGTTTGATCCATATTCATGGTAATAACGGGGAAGTCTTAAATTATGTTTTGCTAGAGATTTTTTAAACAAATCAAAAAAGTCTGCATCAGGAGCATCAACTTGTTGTGACAATTCACTTATAAAAATTTCAAAGGATTTGTCAATATTAACTGCCAGATTAGTCATCAATGACGGAAGATCCACTTCCAGAACGATATACATTCCGCCTTTTAAATCCAGTCCCTGACGGATAACCTTATCTTCCAGGAATTCCATCGTTCCCTCTTCCCGCATGGTTTCTTTTTTATCCTCAGAAAGCATTTGGAACTTAATTGATGGCCAAATGGAATACAGGGCCCATGTGAAAATAAGTCCGATTATGATGTATCGGGGTGTTTGTGATTCATTCATTTATGATATGCTGAATTTTATATTAATAATACGAAAAAAGCCAACAAATATAAGTTGGCAAATTTTATACAGGCAAAACTTAATTATTAAAAATTAGATTACACTCAACTTTTTTCCAACCCTCACAAAACCCTCAACAGCTTTATCCAGATGGTATTTTTCCATTCCTGCAGAAATCTGAACTCTGATTCTTGCTTCGTTTTTGGGAACAACAGGATAGAAAAATCCGATAACATATATATCGTGGTTCATTAATTCCAAAGCCATTTTTTGGGATAGTTTAGCATCGTAAAGCATGACTGGGACGATGGGATGAAATCCCGGTTTTATATCAAATCCGGCATCAGTCATTTTTTGGCGAAAATAATTGGTATTATTTTCCAATTTGTCACGAAGTTTAGTTGATGAAGAAAGGATGTCAAATACTTTAATTCCAGCGGCTGCAATTGCCGGAGCTAATGTATTGGAAAATAAATATGGGCGTGACCGCTGACGGAGTAAGTCTATAATTTCTTTCCTGCCAGTGGTAAATCCGCCGGAAGCTCCACCAAGCGCTTTACCAAGTGTTGAAGTAATGATGTCAATTTTATTTAATACTCCGTGATATTCACCTGAACCCCTTCCGGTTTTTCCGACAAACCCGGTTGCATGGGAATCATCCACCATAACCATGGCATTGTATTTTTCCGCAAGAAATGTAATCTCATCCAGTTTGGCAATGAAACCATCCATGGAAAAAACACCATCCGTTGCAATCATCCGAAATCGGGCATTTTGAGTATTCTGTAAAATAGATTCCAACTCATCCATATCACTGTTGGCAAAACGATGGCGCTGGGCTTTGCACAAACGGATTCCGTCAATGATTGAAGCATGATTCAAGGCATCGCTGATGATTGCATCATCAGGGCCGAGCAAAGTTTCAAACAATCCGCCATTTGCATCAAAACAGGATGTGTAAAGAATGGTATCATCAGTCCCAAAAAATGTTGAAATCTTGTTTTCTAATTTTAAATGCAGATCCTGGGTACCGCAGATAAAGCGAACGGATGATAATCCAAAACCATGCTCCTCTAATGCTTTTTTTGCTGCGGTCTTGATTACCGGGTGATTGGATAACCCCAAATAATTATTAGCACAAAAATTGAGGACTTCACCACCTTCTCTTGTTTTAATTGAAACTCCCTGAGGAGTTGTAATAGTCCGTTCCTTTTTGTAAAGTCCGTCCTCTTCAATGGACTTTAGAGTATGAAGGTAATGGGTTTTTGGACTTTTCATTGAGTTACCATTCCAGAATAATTTTTCCGCATTGTCCGGATTCAATCACGTTGAATGCTTTTTCAAAATCATCTGCCGGGAATTTATGGGTGATAACCTGTGATACATCCAGTCCTCCTCGGATGAGTTGAGTCATTTTATACCAAGTTTCAAACATTTCTCTTCCGTAAATACCCTTTAAGTGGAGACCTTTGAAAATTATTTCATCCCAATTCACTTTTGTTTCGTTTGGAAGAATTCCCAATAAAGCAATTTTCCCCCCGTGGTACATGTGTTCTATCATGTCACCCAGTGCCCGGGGATTTCCGGACATCTCCAATCCAATATCAAATCCGGTGTCTATTCTTAAATTTTGATAACAATCGGTTATTTTTTCTTCTTGTATGTTAATGACTGCATCCGCCCCCAATTTTTTCGCCAAACTCAAGCGAAATTCATTAATGTCTGTGACAACTACATTTCTGGCGCCAATTTTTTTACATATTGCTATCGCCATACAGCCAATTGGACCTGCACCGGTAATGAGTACATCTTCCGCTACCATTTCAAAACTCAATGCGCAATGGACAGCATTTCCCAACGGGTCAAAGAAGGAGGCAATATCGGATTCAATTTCAGGATGGACTGGCCAGACATTTCCTTCAGGAAGGGTCATGTATTCCGCAAAAGCGCCATTCCTGTGAATCCCGATCCCTACGGTTTTATGACATAAATGGCGTTGTCCCGCCCTGCAGTTTCTACAATATCCGCAGGTAATATGTCCTTCTCCGGAAACAATGTCTCCCGGTTTATAATGAGTAACACCATTACCGATTTCTGCAATTTCACCCATAAATTCATGTCCGATGATCAGAGGAGGTTTGATTGTATTTTGCGCCCACTCATCCCATTGATAAATATGAAGGTCAGTTCCGCAAATAGCTGTTTTGAGGATTTTAATCAACACTTCATTTGTTGAGGGAGTGGGCATTTCAACTGTTTTAAGTGAAAGCCCTGACCGGGGGCGGGATTTACAAATTGCTTTCATTTACATGAAAATTATATCTAATTGAAATAATAAGTTCAATGGTTGAATAGAATTGAGATATCCTCGGTTTCTTGGTACAGGATATATTATTCCGTTAAATTTACTCCAGATATAGTACATATTATGACAAAAATCCTATCCCTTGTAAATCAAAAAGGAGGAGTTGGTAAGACAACGTCTTCGGTGAATATTGCTGTCAGCCTGGCTGCAGCGGAAATTTCCACTTTACTCATTGACTTTGATCCGCAGGCAAATGCCACCACAGGAGTATCAAATCTAACTCAGAAAAATGATCACACAATCTACGATGTACTCATCCGGGGAATGGATATTAATGAAGTTCTTGTCCCTACCCAATTTGCGCATCTGGATGTCATTACTTCAGAAAATGATCTGGTGGGAGCGGAAATCGAATTAGTGAGTATCATGGCACGGGAATATCAACTTAAATCCCTGTTGGAAAAACTGAATCGGACATATAAATATATTATTGTTGATTGCCCTCCATCCCTGGGATTATTGACCATAAATGCATTAGCCGCATCCGATGCTGTGTTAATTCCCATTCAATGTGAATACTATGCGCTGGAAGGATTAGGACAGTTATTGAATACCATCAGATTGGTACAAAAAAATATAAATTCAAAATTAAGAATTGCAGGAGTTTTACTCACCATGTACGATTCAAGATTAAATTTATCAAAGGAAGTTGCCGATGAAGTTCGGGAATATTTTGAAGAAAAATTATTTAATACCGTTATCCACAGGAACGTACGTTTAGGAGAAGCTCCCAGTTTCGGAAAACCTGCATTGCTTTACGATGCTAATTCTACCGGTGCTCAAAATTACCTGAGCTTAGTCGAGGAGTTGCTGAGTCGTGTCAAGTAAGAGACTGGGTAAGGGGCTTGAAGCCCTCATAAGACCTGCCAAAAAAAGAGAAGAAGCACCTGCTCCGGGAGCCATACTCATTCCTTTGAAATCAATAAAAGAAAACCCTCATCAACCTCGAAAAATATTTGATTCAAAGAAAATGGAAGAGATGGCAGATTCCATCAGGGAAAAGGGAATCATAACTCCCATCACAGTGAAGGAAGATGGTGACCAATTCATTTTGGTTGCAGGGGAACGGAGATTGAGAGCAGCTAAATTGGCAAAGGTAAAATCCATTCCTGCATACAGGATTACTGTTAAGGATGATGCAGAATTACTGGAAATGGCATTAATAGAGAATATTCAGCGTGAAAAACTTAACTCCATTGAAGAAGCTGAAGCCTTTGCATTACTGCAAAGTAAGTTTAATCTGAATCAAACAGAAATCGCAAAATCCATTGGCAAAAAACGGGTAACTGTTTCAAACTCTCTCAGACTGTTAACACTTCCACGAGAAATTCTGGAAAGCTTACGAATAAATGAGATTTCTGCCGGTCATGGTCGTGCAATATTGATGGTAAAATTGAGGAGAGAAAAACTGAAACTGTGGGAAAAAATAAAGCGGGAACAGATGAGTGTCCGGGCAGTGGAAAAATGGGTAAAGGAAAAAATAAACAGAACAGGTTCGCAAAATCAATTAAAATTGAAGAAAAAATATCCTCCCGGACTACTGGCCTGTGAAAATGAAATGATCGAATTGTTAGGAACTAAAGTCAAGCTGAAACCCTCGAAGGATGGGGGAACAATTCTGGTTCATTATTTTTCGGACGAAGACCTTGAACGAATAATGGACATGTGGCGGTCCATTGAGTAATCCCCTGTAATCCTTGAGATCAAAAAATATCACCATTCTTTTCATCCCAGATTCGGGAGAAAAACAACGGCAAATATCTTTATCCGTTCCATTTCTAATTATATTTTCTCTGCTAACATGTTTGGTTGTTACCGGTGCCATTGTAACGCTGATTCGAAATATTTCTGTGATAAAATCTCACAGCGAATTAGAAAATAAATATGAAGAATTAATTTCCGAAAGGCTGGCGGTTCGGGAATTGATGGGTGACTTGAACAGGATGAAATATCTGGACGGACAGATTAGAAAATCTTTAACAGGAGATTTGCAATTGGATAATACCTCTGAAGGTAATTCTGAATTGACCCAACTTGAATCGGGAGATCACATTAGTGGTTTCGATATCGCATCGATTCCTTCACAAATCCCGGTCAGAGGGTATCTCACTCAGAAAATAAACCTGTCAGATTCTAAATTAAAAAATCATTATGGGATTGATATTTCCGCAGTGAAAGGAACCCCGGTTTCAGCATCCGCAGGAGGACTGGTTGTATTTTCCGGATGGAGTTATGATCTTGGGAATCATATTATTCTTTATCATGGAGACGGTTATTTTACTCAATATGGACATTTACAGGATCGCCTTGCAGAGGCAAGGGAATTTGTTTCTTTGGGAGAAGCCATCGCCCATGTCGGCAGTACGGGGATTTCATCCGGTCCGCACCTTCATTTTGAAATTTGGAGAGATGGATCAGTTTTGGATCCTCTGGAATTTTTCCCACAATATAAACAAAAAGATTTGAGCATCGGTTTTGAAAAATAAACTGACATTTAAAAATATACATACGATGGTAGGTCCAGATGCAGAAATTCGGGGAGACATCAATCTGAATGAAGGATTGATCATTTACGGGAAAGTGTATGGATCAGTTTCTTCGAAAGGAGATATTCAAATCGGAAAAACCGGAAAGGTGTATGGAGATATAAAAGCGAAAAATATTCATGTCGGCGGTGAGGTATTTGGGAATGTAACCATAGAAGACAGAGCCGAACTTGGAAAACATTCCACACTGGACGGAGATTTGATTTATAAACAATTACATATTGAACAGGGAGCAAAGTTTCAAGGACAGTGTACAATTTTGAATGACCAGGACAATCGAAACCGAGGTTTAAAAGACAGCTCAACATAAAACCAAAAATGTAACTTTATGACGAAACAAAAGGAGTCTTCTTTTAACCGCTCAATAGATTATTTCCAGAAAATAATAAGAGATTCTGGTCCCATAGCTGCAGCATCCTATGGACTAGTTGGCGCTGTAATTCTATTTATTTTATTTGGATATTTTCTTGACAAATGGCTTGATACAACACCCTGGTTAATGATTACCGGACTTCTTATTGGGCTCGGCTCTGGGTTTTATGAATTAAGCAAAGTAATATGGAGAAAGTGAATGGTGTTGTGGAGGTTTATCGTGTTTATGATTTTAGCTGCATTTGGTATTTACGGGGTTTGTGTACTATTTGACGGTGAATTTGTATTGGAATACATTTTAGGGATTGCCATACCTTTAAGCATAGGAATTATTGTGGTTTCAATTGGCAATTGGATTCATAAAAACCAACCGAAATCACTCACTCAATTTTTTTTGATTTCATTTTTTATCAAAATGCTAATGTACGGAATGATTTTTATCATTTTATTCAATTTTTATTCTTTTTCAAATATACATTTTATTCTTAGTTTTGTTTTCTGTTTTGTAGTGCTTCACATTAGTGAGGCTATATTTTTTAAGATTACCTTTAGATAAAAATTACAATATAAATGAGTGCTTCTGAGTCCGGACAATCTTCCGGGACTGTATTAGATCAGGTAGGAGATAATATTATTCATCATGTGTCCAATAGTTCTTTGGAGCATCCCTTGATTCATCTTCCTTCCATTTTTGGGATTGATATTTCCGTAACAAAGCATGTTCTTATGTTATGGATTGTTGCTTCACTTCTTTCCATTTCTATTATTGTTCCCGTTCGGAAATATTTGAAAAAAGAAAAACCCATTCCTTCCGGTTGGATGAATGCCATTGAGGCAATCGTAGCTTTTATTCGTGATTCTATTGTAAAACCAAATGTGGGTTCCAAATTTGCAGATACATGGGCACCCATGATCCTCACATTTTTTTTCTTTATCCTGTTTGCAAATGGAATCGGATTAATTCCTATATTTGATATTTTAGGTGCTACGAGTAGATTTTTACTGGATATTCCAAAGGGAGATGACCACTATTTTGCAAATCAACTTTTACACGGTGGGGCAACCGTAACCGGAAATTTTAACGTTACTGCCGGTTTGGCAACGCTTACTTTTTTTGCCATCATTGTTGCCGGGTCAAAAGCCCACGGATTTATAACTCATTGGAAAAATTTGGTACCAAAAGGACTTGCTATTCCGGTTTATATCATTCTCATTCCCATTGAAATAATAGGAATGTTTGTGAAGCCCTTTGCATTGACCATGCGTTTGGCTGCAAATATGACTGGCGGACACATTGCAATATTAGCCATTTTATCATTCATGGCAATTTTTGCAGAAATGTTTCACAGTTCAGCAACCGGAATCGGGCTGGCATTTTTTTCTGTTCCAATGGCTGCTGCCATTTCAGGACTGGAAATAATTGTTGTCTTGGTACAAGCTTATGTTTTCACATTATTGTCAGCTGTTTTTATTGGAATGGCAATCAATGTTCATCATTAAATAAACCTTAAGGAGAAATAAACGATGGAAAATCTTCATTTATTTGGAGTTGGTTTGGGTCTGGGACTCATTGTAATTGGAGCAGGAATTGGCATTGGGCGATTAGCATCTGCTGCCGCAGAAGGTATTGCCCGTCAACCGGAAGCATCGGATAAGATCACCGGTGCTGTCAATTTACCCTTATTCCTATTGGAAGGGGTTGCTATTTTAGGTGAGGTCTTTGCACTTTTAATAGTATTGATGAAATAGGTTAACTATGAACAACCCTTTAGTTCAACTCGATCCGGGACTGTTTGTCTGGACCATCCTTACATTTTTGGTTTTGCTGGGTGTGTTGGCAAAATTTGCATGGAATCCCCTGCTGAAAATGCTGAAAGACAGGGAGGAACTTATCCGTTCTTCTCTGGATGATGCTGAAAAAGCACAGACAGAATTAGCTCGTTTGAATGCAGAGGGTGAGGAAATTGTGAATAAAGCCCGTTCGGAAGCACAGACTATCCTTACTGAAGGAAAAGCAGCAGCATCAAAACTGAAGGATGAAACCCTGAATGCAGCGAAAGATCAGGCAAAGTCTATTTTAACTGAAGCGGAGAAACAGATTCAGATTGAAAAAGACAAAGCCATTGCGGAAATAAAAAGTGAAGTAGTTGATCTTTCTTTATCCGTAGCTGAAAAACTGATAAATAAGAATATCTCCCGTGAAGATAATCAAGCCTTAATTGATGAATCACTTGATCATGTGACAAAATATGAAGCCTGATACTCATTTGAAAAAATATCCACTTGTCCTTTTCAAGGCTGCCCAGAAAGGGAACAATGCAAAAGAAGTATTAACTTCATTGAAATTAGTGGTTTCTTTTTGGAAGCAGGATGCACAGTTCAGGTCACTCGTTTTATCCAAACGGATCACCCAAGAAGAAAAAACGAACATCCTTTCCGGTACATTACAGGATTTGTGTCATCCTCTGGTCATGGAATTTATTCAAATTTTGGTTGAGAAAAACATCACAAACCACATTTCATATATGCAAAAAATCTATGAGATCGAATATAAAAAAGTGTACAGAATTGTATCGGTTGATGCAGAGGTATCGCACAAAATGGACAATTCTGAAGTGTACCAGCTCCGGGAGGGAATAGAATCCAATTTAACAATTTCAGCTGATCTTCATGTGAATGTGGATCCGTCTCTTTTAGGAGGAATAAAAATGAGAATAGGTAATACATATTTAGACGCTACTGTACAGGGAAAAATGAAGCGTCTCAAAGAAAATATACTGCAATCCTAATATCAAGGAAAAATTATGGACATAAAGACTGAAAATATAAGCGAATTATTACGCCAGCAGATCGAGGCATTTAGTGTTTCGGTGGATGTATCAGAAGTGGGTGAGGTCATCGAAATCGGTGACGGTGTTGCCCGAGTCAGCGGGTTGGAAAATGTCATGAGTTCCGAATTGGTAGAATTGCCAAATGGTGTATTTGGCATGGCACTGAATCTGGAAGATGACAACGTTGGTTTAGTCCTTTTTGGTGAAAGTCGCAAAGTAAAGGAGGGCGATCTTGCTAAACGGACAGAACGGGTTGTTGAGGTTCCCGTGGGCGAGGGAATGCTGGGCAGAGTAGTAAATCCTCTTGGCCATCCCATGGATGGAAAAGGTCCCATTGACACAAAAGATTCACTTCCCATTGAACGTAAAGCATTAGGTGTAATGGCAAGACAGCCAGTAAAACAACCGCTCCAAACCGGCATAAAAGCCATAGATTCGATGATCCCAATTGGACGGGGGCAACGTGAGTTGATTATTGGTGACAGGCAAACAGGTAAAACTGCTATCGCTGTGGATACCATTATCAATCAAAAATCTACCCACAAAACGGACGAACCGGTTTATTGCATTTATGTCGCTATCGGACAGAAAGCATCTACGGTTGCACAAATTGTAACTGAACTTGAAGCAAACGGTGCTATGGAATACACCACTGTTGTTGCTGCCAATGCTTCCGATCCTGCACCAATGCAGTACATTGCTCCCTATTCAGGTTGTGCCATGGGAGAACATTTCCGTGATAATGGAAAACATGCTTTGATCATTTACGATGATTTATCAAAACAGGCAGTTGCATACAGGCAAATGTCATTGGTGTTAAGACGACCACCGGGACGAGAAGCATTTCCTGGAGACGTGTTTTACCTTCACAGCAGGTTATTGGAAAGAGCTTCAAAATTGGCGGACGATTTAGGTGGCGGATCATTAACAGCCCTACCGATCATTGAAACACAGGAAGGTGATGTTGCAGCATACATTCCTACTAACGTTATTTCTATTACGGACGGGCAGATATATCTGGAAACAAATTTATTTAATTCAGGTGTCCGCCCGGCAATAGATGTGGGATTATCCGTTTCCCGTGTCGGGGGAAATGCCCAGATCAAAGCCATGAAAAGTATTGCAGGTACCTTGCGCCTTGATTTGGCTCAGTATCGTGAATTGGAAGCATTTGCAAAATTTGGTTCAGATCTGGACAAGACGACTCAGGCTCAGTTGACTAGAGGTGAACGGATGGTGGAAATCCTGAAACAGGATCAATATGTTCCCTTGGATATTGAAAAACAAATTGCTATTATTTTTGCCGGGACAAAAGGTCATCTGGATGATATTCCTGCAAATCGAATAAAGGAATTTGAAAGTGGCTTATTGGATTATCTGGATGCGAATAACTCGGGTGAACTGAATTCAATCAGGGAAAAAGGTTTGATCAGTGAAGATACAGGAACCAAACTGAATGAAGCTATCCTTGCATTTAAGGGAGGATTTACCGCTAAATAATCCATGGCGAACCTGAAAGACATCCGGAATCGGATTAAATCCGTAAAAAGCATACAAAAAGTAACTAAGGCCATGAAGATGGTGGCAGCTGCGAAAATGCGCAGGGCTCAGGAAAGAATGGAAGAAGCACGCCCCTACGCACAACGCTTGACGGAAGTCATTCAACACCTCCTGCCGGATGTTGACCGGGAGAGTTTAGACCTTCTGAATATTCGTCCAGTGAAAAGGATTGCCTATATTGTGGTAACATCTGACCGTGGATTGGCAGGTTCTTTCAATACAAACATACTTAAAACAGCACAAAAGGAAATCGATGTAATTGGAAAAAATAATGTAGATTTATTTTGCATCGGGAAAAAAGCCAGAGATCATTTCAAGCGTCGTGAGTATAAAATCATGGATAGTCATACAGATTTTTGGAACGAATTGTCTTATGGGGATGCTATCAGGATAGGCAAAGGAATTATCAGTCATTTTACTGAACAACATGTGGATGAGATTCATGTGGTTTACAATGAATTTGTGAACGTAGCAAATCAAAATGTCGAGTCTGAAAAACTCCTTCCCCTGGAATTTAAAAGTGAGGATTCTATTCAATTAGACCGCCTTTATGAACCGGATAAAAATGAATTAGTAAAGAGTCTCATACCGAGACATCTCAATATTCAAGTTTGGAAATATTTACTGGAATCATTTGCAAGTGAGCAAGCTGCCCGAATGGTTGCTATGGAAAATGCAACAGAGAATGCAGAAGAAATGATCAAAGATTTAACAATGGAATTTAATAAAGCCCGGCAGGCTGCCATCACCAAGGAAATACTGGAGATCGTAGGCGGTGCTGAAGCATTAAAACAAGTATGAGGAATTGAAATGGACACTGTTGGAAAAATATCTCAAATTATGGGTGCAGTTGTGGATGTAACATTTGAGGATGGTATTCTCCCGGAAATTATGAATGCGCTGGAAATCAATCGGAACGGTGATGGAACTCTTATTCTGGAAACAGCTCAGCATTTGGGCGAAGGGGTGGTTAGAACCGTTGCCATGGATTCAACAGACGGATTGGTGCGAGGTCAGAAAGTTAAAGATACAGGTAGTCCCATTTCTGTACCGGTAGGACCGGAAACTCTGGGAAGACTTTTTGATGTTACGGGAAATGTAATTGATGGAAAAGGCGAAGTTGTCACTGAAAAAAGAAATCCGATCCATGCTCCTGCTCCGAGACACGAAGATTTATCCACATCCACTGAAATATTGATTACCGGGATCAAAGTTGTTGATCTAATGGAACCTTACACAAAAGGTGGAAAAACAGGATTGTTTGGTGGAGCTGGAGTTGGGAAAACTGTGCTAATCCAGGAATTGATTCGAAATATTGCCACGGAACATGGTGGATATTCTGTTTTCGCCGGTGTAGGGGAACGGACACGGGAAGGAAATGATTTATATAATGAGATGAGTGAATCGGGAGTAATTGATAAAACCACAATGGTTTTTGGTCAAATGAATGAGCCTCCCGGGGCTCGTTTGAGAGTGGGATTAAGCGGTCTTGCCATGGCGGAATATTTCCGTGATGATGAAGGTCGGGATGTGCTGTTATTTATTGATAATATTTTCCGATTCACACAGGCCGGTTCGGAAGTCTCAGCTTTGCTGGGACGGATGCCGTCCGCTGTTGGATATCAACCTACACTGTCAACGGAAATGGGTGATTTACAGGAGAGAATTACATCTACAAAAAAAGGATCAATCACATCAGTTCAGGCAGTTTATGTACCGGCTGATGATTTAACCGATCCGGCTCCTGCAACAGCATTTGCTCACTTAGACGCAACGTCAGTTTTGGAAAGAAAAATTGCAGAGCTTGGGATTTATCCCGCTGTGGATCCGTTGGCATCTACATCCAGAATTTTAGACCCTCGTGTGATCGGAGAACGACATTATACTGTGGCAAGGAATGTTCAGGTTGTGCTTCAGAAATATCGTGACCTTCAGGATATCATCGCTATTTTGGGAATGGATGAATTATCGGATGATGATAAGAAAACTGTCGCCAGAGCTAGAAAAATGCAAAAGTTTATGAGTCAACCTTTCTTTGTTGCAGAACAATTTACAGGGACAGAAGGCCGTTATGTATCTTTAGAAGACACGGTTTCCGGTTTTGAAGCAATACTGAACGGTGAAGCAGATGAATATCATGAAAACGATTTTGCTTATGTAGGTTCCATTGATGAAGTATTTGAAAAAGCAAAAAAGGGTGATGATTAATGAATGAATTTCCTCTGGAAATAGTGACACCTACAAAACTTGTGGATGAGGGGATGGTGGAATATGTCCGTTGTCCCGGATTGGATGGTTCGTTCGGAGTAATGGCTCACCATAGGAGCGCAATCATTGCCTTGGGAATTGGAGAGATAAAAGTTACCCAAAATAAAAAAGATCATTATTTAGCTACCAGCGGCGGATTTGTAGAAATCACAAAAGAAAAAGTCCAGCTTCTGGTAGAAACTGTTGAACGATCTGATGAAATAGATTCCAACCGGGCAAAAGATTCTATGAGCAGAGCAAAAATGAGAAAGGAAGAAAAAACAGGAGCATTAGACCAATCCAGGATGGACATTTCCATTGCACGGGCTGTGAACAGATTGAAAGTTTCCCAACGATGATTGGCAGAAGTTTTGTTTTGATTCCCAAACCGCTTGTAATTTTCAGCGGTTTTTTTATGCACTCCACATCATGATGAAACGAACACACACCTGCGGAGAACTCCGCACATCCCACATTGGTGAAGAAGTGATCCTGAATGGATGGGTGAACACTGTCCGCCTTCACGGTCAGGTTATTTTTGTGGATTTAAGGGATCGGTACGGTAAAACACAAATTCTTATCAATTCTGATTTGTACAAGGGAGATTTTGATACTGCAAAGAAATTATCCATGGAAGATGTTCTCAGTATAAAAGGAGAAGTGGCTGAAAGACAATCCGCAAATCCAAATTTAAAAACAGGGGACATTGAAGT
>CAZFKU010000036.1:0-15488 GCA_964518835.1 uncultured bacterium | reverse complement strand
CAGATCAACACAGCAATCCTGTGAGTGCCGGGGTTTATTTTCTGCAAATAAACTCCGCAGACTACACTGATTTTATGAAATTGATTTTGCTGAAATAATTACCTTGAATTTTTAAAAATTAAAACAAAGGAAATAAGATGAAAGATAGAGGATCAGATAGAAGACAAACAAAAAGAAGACAATATGAAGCAGGATATGAACCACCTAACAGGCGTAACAATAAAGAACGAAGAGAACAAAAGGACAGAAGGGAAACCTGAATAATACCGAACCATCTATAATTAAAAAACCCCTGTAACAGGGGTTTTTTATACTCTTGTTGTAATTGGCGGATCTTTTTTTAATGTATGAATTTGTTCTGGATCAAGGTCACGGCGATAATATTCAAATGTTTTCCCCGTACCCTGCCAGTTTTCAATACGATTGATAATTTTGATGTCCCCGGTAAAATTTGAAGACACTCCCAATTTTACATGTCCCGTAATATAACGGATAGACTCCCTTTTTTTTGCCCAATTTAAATAAACTCGTTTCAGCATTTTAGCATATCCGCATCCTTTATACTGAGATATCACAACAAACGCATAAGTGTATAACGTATTTCCCTTGCCAAAATATTCATCTGTCCGAGCCCAGGGTTCATGGCTTAATTCTTCCAGTAATATCCCGATAATGTATCCGATGATGTCACCCCGATATCGGGCTATAAATGGCATGGAACCCGGTTTATTAAAATATTTCTGTATGGTCGCCTTAGTAAGAACTGCTTTTTCACCATACTCCTTTGCCAAGTGTTCTGAAATTGTGAAAAGCGAAGGATAATCTTCCTTGCCTACATGTTCAAGAAGTTCAATTTGAAATACTCCGCTGGAAGCAATGATCCTGGATTTAGTGTTTAATTTTGTTGTTAATGAAAGCTGTTCCACGATCAAAATTACATCATCAGGGAATTGAATTTGAATGAATAATATTCAATTCTTGCGCCTGTAACATTTCATTTAAGAAGTAAATTCAAACTATGGAATATTTCAATAATCGACTAAAAAATCATATTCAAGACTTTTCATCCGCTTTATGTGTAGGATTGGATATTTCTCCGGAATCCCTGGGAAATTCTAAATCCATCACCCATTGCATTGATCATTCCAAAAGAGTGATTGATGCTACGATTGATTTAGCAGCGGCTTTCAAAGCAAATTTGGCATTTTTTGAACGGTGGGGCAGTGCAGGATTCAAATGGCTGGAACATATCCTTGAATACATAAATAATAGGAAAATTACAATTGCCGATGGCAAAAGAGGAGACATTGGGAATACAGCAGAACAATATGCTAATTCCATTTTTGACCATTTCGGTTTTGATGCTGTAACAGTTAATCCGTATATGGGGAAGGATGCTATAATTCCATTTATTAATCGCCCGGAAAAAGGAGCATTTATCTTGTGCAAAACATCAAATCCATCTTCAGGTGATTTCCAAAATAGTCTAAATGGACGAACGAATTTGTTTGAATTGGTAGCAAAAAAATCTGTGGAACTCAACACATTGAAAAATGTGGGTTTAGTCGTGGGAGCTACGGTTCCGGAAGAAATAAAGCGAATTCGTCACATAGCCCCTGAACTCCCGTTTCTTATCCCGGGAGTGGGTTCTCAAGGCGGTGATTTAGAAAAAAGTGTTCGATTTGGTAATGATAATGGAATCGCATTAATTTCAATTTCCCGTGGAATTATTTTTGCCGGTGATAAAAGTGAAAAATCCATTCGATCAACTGCCAAAGAGTATCGAGATAAAATGATGGACTGTATCCATGGATAAATCCGGAATTATTTCACATTTTAAATCAACTGGAGCTCTCCTTGATGGACATTTCCTTTTAACCAGCGGGAAACACAGTAATAAATATTTTGAAAAATTTACTCTATTATCACAACCTGAATCCGTGAAGGATATTTGCAAATCTATTTCAGAAGAATATGCTCGAATGGAAATAGATATGGTTGTAGGAGCTGCAACCGGGGGAATCATTCTTGCTTATGAGATAGGAAAGCAGTTAAATACGAAGGGGATTTTTGCTGAAAGATTAAACGGTGAATTGCAATTCAGGCGGGGATTTTCCCTCGATAAAGGGCAGAGGATATTATTAGTTGATGATGTTGTAACAACAGGCGGTTCTGTGATTGAGCTTATCAAATTGACAAAATCCACAGGTGCCGGAATTATTGGCATTGCAGTGATGTTTGACAGAACCGGCGGGGATATAGAATTTGGCTATCCCTTTTTTGCGCTTCATTCAGAAAAAATTGAATCTTGGGAACAGGGAGAGTGTCCCCAATGTTTACAAAGCGTTCCATTGACGAAACGGGGACGTACAGGAAAACAAATAAAACCATGAAAAGGAGAAAAAGATGAACCGTATCATCAGTACTGTAATTTTAGGAATTTTCCTGATTGCAGGATGTTCAAATAAGGATAACAATGGCAATTCAGTTACGAAAAAAGATGATGGAGTAAGTCAGGTTGAAACTGGCACATCCAAAGGAGAAAGTACAATGCATGCGAAGTTAGAAACGTCCAAGGGAGAGATCCTTCTTTTATTGGAATTTGAAAAAACCCCAATGACAGTAGCAAACTTTGTGGGATTAGCAGAAGGAACTGTGGAAAATACAGCAAAACCAATGGGAGAAGCGTATTATGATGGGATAAAGTTCCACCGTGTTATTTCAATTGCCAATGGAGATGATCAGGATTTTATGATACAAGGCGGTGATCCAACAGGAACCGGAAGTGGCGGACCGGGATATAAATTTCCCGATGAGATTCATCCTGATTTAAAACATTCAGGTGCGGGGATTCTGTCTATGGCAAATTCTGGACCGGGGACAAATGGCAGTCAATTTTTTATCACCCATAAAGCGACTCCATGGTTGGATGGAAAACATACGGTTTTCGGTCGTGTAATTGCGGGACAGGAAATTGTTAATAGTATTTTGCAAAATGATGTCATTGAAAAGGTCACAATAATCCGGAAAGGTGAAGCAGCAGAAAACTTTGATGCACCTAAGGTATTTTTTGCAAAACAGGAAGAAATAAAAGAACAAAAAATATTAGCGTCTCAAAAACACTCTGAACAATTACGGGAGCTGACTGAAGGTGCAACTGAAACAGAAAGCGGGTTAAAATATTTAATTTTGGAAGAAGGAAATGGTGAAAAACCACAAGCCGGTCAAACCGTATCCGTTCATTACTCCGGTTTCCTTTTGGATGGAACAAAATTTGATTCATCTCATGATAGAAACAAGCCATTAGATTTTATTCTGGGGAAAGGACAGGTAATCAAAGGGTGGGAAGAGGGATTTGCTTTATTGAATGTTGGGTCAAAAGCAAAGTTTATCATTCCACCCGAATTGGGATATGGAAAAAGAGGTGCGGGACGAGTTATTCCTCCTGGCGCAACTTTGGTTTTTGAGGTTGAGTTATTATCCATAAAGTAATTTTACATTTTTCATCCTCTACTTTTAATTTCCAATCTGAATGAAAATAGGTTTGGGATTAGGCGGCGGAGGTGCCAGGGGATTGGTGCACATTGGGATTTTCCATGTTCTACATGCACATAAAATTCCCTTATCTGTTATAGCGGGAACCAGTGCAGGTGCAATAGTGGGAGCCATGTTCGCTGCCACCCGGGATCCGGAATGGATTGAAAACCGTTTTAAGAAATTTTTTAATCATGATGTCTTTAAAAAACTGGGAACAGATCGAATGATACCCGTATCCGGAGAAAGCTCTCCATTGACACAATTTGCTCAAAAAGTCAGGGATAGAATGGTCATTGCCTTGTCAATGCAAAGGTCTTCTATTGTGAAAAAATCACGATTGAAAGATGCCCTTTCCTTTTTGATTCCGGTGGCGACATTCAGTGAATTATTAGTCCCACTTAGAGTAGCGGCAACTGATTTAGTTTCTTCAAACACAATCGTCTATTCAGAAGGTGATCTTGTTGAAGCGGTAGTCCAAAGCAGTTCTATTCCCGGCTATGTTGAACCAACTTTGGAAGGAGATGCGGTCATTATTGATGGAGGAATCGGAATGCCAAATCCTGTAAGTCTCCTTGCTGATGAAGCAGAATTTTTAATCTCAGTGGATATTAAAAAGGAACTTACGCACCATAATTTGAATTTAAACATCTATGATATTCTTCAACGGTCAGAGGAAGTGACACATTATAAATTTTCATCCGGACTGGCATCCAAAGCTCAGCATATTGTGCGTCCCCGGGGGATGCATCATCATTGGGCGGAATTTAATGAAATGGATTCACTGTTAAAAAAAGGGAAGGAAGCTATGGAAAAAAATGTCCAACAATTAAGGAATGAAATCGAATCATACTTCAGTTATTCGTCTCGAATTAAACGCTGGTTTGGTATTTAATAAATAAAGTACCTTTATTGCTTTTGGCACCTGATTAAAAATGAACTTTTTTTCAAATCACATTAGAGTGATACTGCTGATCCTTGGAGTCAGTGTGTTATCGGCACAAAAATTGAAACCTGTAACGCTGTCTGTAAGTTCAGAATCTGACCGGAGAGCAGGAGAAGTCATCAATCTTTCCATTCATGCAGAATTAGATAAAGGTTGGCATATTTGGGGTATTTACAATGTGCCGGAAGGACCCATCCCCACAACTATCGAGACTGTTGACGAAAAAGTAAAAAAAGCTGGTCAGGTGGGTGAACCTGAACCGGTTGTTGCCTACGATGAAGGATTTGAAACAGATATTCCCTATCATGAAAAATCCGTAACATTCACCCTGCCCGTTTTACTTGAGGATTCCATCAATCCAGGGCAAGCCGAAATAATGGTTTCAGTTCAATATCAAACCTGTAATGAACGGATATGTTTACCGCCTAAAACCGTTGATTTAATGGTTCCCATCACCATTGAAGCCGGCAGTCCCCGAAGTGATAAAATGACCTTCATGGAAACGACTGTGAAGAGAGAATCTCAGTTAGATATTGCAATAAAAGAGGGGATTTTATCTTTTATCCTACTTTCTCTATCCATGGGATTTTTAGCATTGCTCACACCTTGTGTTTTTCCAATGATTCCTATCACTGTGTCATTTTTCACCCATCAGGGTGAGAAGGACGGGACCAATTCCTTTCAACAGGCATTCATCTATACGTTTGGAATAATTGGAACTTTCAGTGTCTTGGGATTACTCCTTGCCGCAACTTTAGGCGCATCCGGCGCAAATCAGTTAGCCGCCAATCCATGGGTGAATCTATTCATCGGTGGATTATTTATTTATTTTGCCTTGTCGCTGTTTGGTATGTATGAAATTCAATTACCGGAATCTTTCAGGCGGTTTTCAACAAAACAAGAAGGAAGAGGAGGATATGTCGGGACATTGTTCATGGCTTTTACCTTTACTCTCACTTCCTTTACATGCACGGTTCAATTCGTAGGATTATTACTGGTTGCAGCATCACAGGGACAATGGTTCTGGCCACTGATCGGAATGATCGTCTTTAGTACCGCTTTTGCAACTCCATTTTTCTTTTTGGCATTATTTCCACAGTATTTAGCTAAAATGCCTCAGTCCGGTGGTTGGTTGAACTCTGTGAAAGTAGTCATGGGATTTTTAGAAATGGCGGCGGCTTTCAAATTTTTCAGTAATACAGATTTGGTATGGAACTGGGGATTTTTCACACATAATTCGGTTTTAGCTGCATGGACAATTATTGCAATTTTAACCGGCTTTTACATCTTGGGTAAAATAAGGCTTCCCCATGATTCCCATCTTGAAGCTATATCAGTCCCTCGCTTAATGATGTCCATGTTCTTTCTTACATTTGGTCTGTATTTGGGAACCGGTCTTATCGGTCAACCCATACATGGACTCATTATTTCATATCTTCCGCCAAGCGTTAATACTCAATCAATTTTGAGTGGAACGAATGTGAATATCCATGAAGATTTTGAGTGGCATCAATCCCTGGATGAAGGGTTAAAAGAATCCCAACTTACCGGTGACCCAGTATTTATTGATTTTACCGGATACACATGCACAAACTGTCGTTGGATGGAAGCCAACGTTTTTCCCCGACCCGAAGTGAAAAAAAGATTTGATCAATTTGTTTTAGTACAATTATTCACTGATGGAGGAGAAAACTATCGTGAAAAACAAAAATATGAAATTGAAAGATTTGGAACCGCTGCTCTTCCTTATTATGTTTTACTCACACCGGAGGATGAAGTGATTGCTGAATTCCCGGGGATGACACGTGATGTGAATGAATTTATATCCTTTTTAGACAAAGCATTATGAGAATAAAAAACATATTCAACCTTCTAATGTTCTCAGGTTTTTTGTTAGTCTCATCCTGCGAAAAAAAGGCCTCAATTGACCAACCTTCTGCTTCTAATCAGAATATTCGTCCTCCCAATTCAGTGAAGGCACCTGATTTTACCCTTGCTTCTTTGGAAGGGGACTGGGTCACGTTGAGTGATATGAAAGGGAATGTGATCCTTTTAAATTTTTGGGCAACATGGTGCGGTCCCTGCAAAATGGAAATTCCCGATTTGAATAAACTTCAGGAGAAATATCAGGATAAAGGCTTTGAAGTCGTTGGGATTACCCTGACATCCGGTTCACCTGAATATATTTCAAAATTTGCGGAGAATTGGGGAATGAATTACAAAATATTGACTGATATCAGAGGAAATGAAACTGAAATAGTAACCAATACTTATGGACAAGCTCTTGGAATCCCAATCTCCGGAGTTCCCACCAGCTTTCTTATTGACCGTGACGGATATATTGTAAAAACATATGTTGGTCCCAGATCGGAGCGGGTATTTTATAATGATCTGAAACATTATCTCTGATTTTTTCTATTATCATTTTATCAACACACTCCAACTAATCCTATGATCAATCGTTTCGTATGCTTTATCGCATTTAGTTTCAGTGTTATTTCCCCGGTTTTGGGTGATGAATACTGGCAGCAGTTCGTTCATTATGACATGGATATTTTTGTGGACACAGATTCCAGTACCTATGAAGGAATGTCAACAATCAAGTATATCAATCAATCTCCTGATACGCTTTATCAAATCCATCTCCATTTATATCCAAATGCTTTTCAGGCTGGATCAGTAAAATACAGGGAATTTACTGCACGTCTCGGACGGTTGGGACGAGCTGCGAGGTTTATAAAAAATCCGGAAAAATATTTTAGTAAAATTGAGATTTATTCATTTGAAATTTTTCAGAATGAAAATCAGATCAATGAGGATTTTAAAATTGATGATACAATCCTTTCCTCTGACTTGATTGCGCCTCTATTTCCGGATGACTCTCTCACTATTAAAATTGATTGGACTCATCATGTGGGTGAACAAATTGAAAGAGCAGGCAGGGTAAAAAAACAATTCAATGCGGCTCAATGGTATCCCAAATTGGTCGTCTATGATGATAAAGGATGGCATAATATTCCCTTTCACGCTGAAGGGGAATTTTACGGGGAGTTCGGTACATTTGATGTGTCTCTTGATCTTCCCCTAAATTACATTGTCGGAGCAACTGGAACAGTTTCAGACGGCAACCCCGGCTGGGAATCAGTACAAGTGGATACATCGAAAGATTTCAAGGAGTGGCTGGAAGAATTTAAGAAAAGAGAGGACAATCCGGATTCAACACTGAGAAGAAATGTAACATTTCATGCAGAAAATGTTCACGATTTTGCCTGGATTGCCTCGCCGGAATTTCTTTATGAAAAGGGAGAATGGAATGGAATTGATGTCCATGTTTTATTTAATCAAAAAAATGGTGAAAAATGGACGAAAAAAGTGGTGGACAGATCTGAATGGGCATTGGAATGGTTGACAAACCATTTTGGAGATTATCCTTATCCCCAAGTTACAACCACTGATAGACTAAAAGGTGGAGGAATGGAATATCCCATGCTGGTGATGAACGGCAGTGAGTCAGAAAGTTTAATCCTTCATGAGATTGGTCATATTTGGTTTTATGGAACTTTAGGCAATAATGAAGTAGATGAAGCTTGGCTGGATGAAGGATTTACAACCTTTCAAACTGGATGGTATATGCGGGATAAGTATGGTTCCCATGGGTTTGATCTTGAAAATTCTGAAAGATATGATTCATTTCAAAAAAATCATTGGAAATTTACCAACAGTCTGGGTCGTTACCAGTGGTATTCAATTGGATTTATGACCAGTGGAAAAGATGAACCTATCAGCAGGTCTTCCTTTATGTTTAAACACGGAAGTGCATACAGACAAAATGCTTATACAAAACCTGCACTCATGTTAGTCGAGTTAAAACATGTTTTAGGTGATTCAATTTTTTTGAAGGTGATGCGCACCTATTATGATAGATGGAAACTTAAACATCCGGATGAAGAAAAATTTAGAACAGTTGTGGATGAAGTAACAGGTGAGAATATGGATTGGTTTTTCCATCCATGGTTACATGATACACGAAGCCTTGATTATGGGATTCACGGTTGGGAAAAAGAAAGGAATAATGATGGTACATGGGACGTTTCTCTTAACCTAAGACGCCATGGAAATCGTGACATGCCACAGTTGATTGAAACAACTATGAATAACGGAAAAACTCACCGAATTTGGTGGACCAACCATAAATGGCGGTCCGAAGATACGCTGAGATACTCTGTTCCATCGGAACCGGTCAGTGCGGTACTTGATCCAGATTTTCAGACAATGGATCTTGATTTTCGAAATAATTATACAGGCAGAGTCCCGCAGGAAATTATGTTAACCAGACCGGGAATGAATTATAACCCTCGGGAAAAATACGTTTTACAATGGAATCCTACAGTTAATTACCATGCATTGGATGGAGCAATTCCCGGAATTTCTTTTAATAGAAAATACAGTCCATGGGAAAATTTGGACGGACTTTTGTCAATAGGAATAGAAAGCAGTAAAATATTCTGGTCAGTGTCAGGATGGAGAAAAAATCCCTTGGTATTAAATGCACCAAAAGTTCGATTTCATGCATATGATTTAGGTGGAGTAAGTAGTTATGGGTTCCAAATTGAAAAATCATTGTCCAGAACAAATCCTCTCATCAATTTGAATTCAATTTCCTCAGGTTATACTGTTGTGAATGCAAAGGATACAACACGAACTGATTTATTTGAAATTGGACGAATGGCACTTTTTACTTCAACCGCATCAGTCAGGGGAGGACCGTTAAACATGCAATTTACACTTGATATTGCTCCTTCAGGTTGGTCCAACTGGAGTTTCAGTCGATTGGTTCACTTAACTAAAGTGGATGTACCGATTGGAAAATTTGGGTTTCGAGGTAGAGCTGTTTTAGGAAAAATTTGGAGTGGAGAGTTTTCCGTTCCAGTCCAAGAGTTATTTACAATCAATGGAGCAGGTTCAGGAGACACCTATCAAAAATCCTATTTACGGGATGAATCCAGTTTTTATGGGAATACAAATGCAAGAGGTCAATATCATTTGCCGGGTGATGGTAATTTGAGAGGATTTTATGGAAATGATTTTTCAGGAGTCGAAGAATTAGTTGCCACATCTTTAGAAGGATTTGTTTCAAAAAAATGGTTCGATACTAAGTTTGAGTTAGCTATTTTTACAGACGTTGGGTTGGTGAACGGTTCAAAATATATTCCGGGAGATAAAGGATTTGATGAAGAAATGTTGATAGATGCAGGAATTGGATTCAGAGTCAGTAGAGATTTTTTGGGGACAAATTGGTATGTTAGAGTGGATTTCCCTTTTTGGATAAAAGAGGGGAAAACTTCTTCAACTGATTTTGAAAAATTTATTTTTAGTTTTCAGCGTTCAACATAATCTAACTGAAACTTTTTGTGGATTTCAGCATTCAAAAGGAAATTTGAATAGGAATTATCATGCGTAAAAAACTATTATTTATTTTAATTTTGACCACTGCGATCTCCTTCGCCCAAAATTCTGCAGTAAGACAATTCAGCAAAGCATTTGCTGATGTAGCGGAAGAAGCAAATCCGTCTGTGGTGACCATCATGACAGAAAAAGTTTATGAGGCAAAATCCTTCCATGAATGGACACCGTTTGAAGAATATTTTTTCCCCAAGAATAAACCGAAACGGCAGTATAAAGGTCATGCCCTGGGTTCCGGAGTGATCGTGGATGACAATAACGGTTATATCCTTACCAATAATCATGTCATTGATGGAGCGGATGAGGTAGAAGTGAAACTCATGGATAAACGGGTATTTTCGGCTGAGATCATTGGCAAGGATCCCAAGTCCGATCTGGCAGTGCTTCAAATAGAAGCTGATGACCTTTCAGAACTGCAATTGGGTGATTCAGATAAAATTCGAGTGGGGGAATGGGTGTTAGCCGTAGGAAGTCCCTTTTCCGCAAATCTCAGCCATACGGTAACAGCAGGAATTGTGAGCGCTTTGGGCCGTAGCAATGTGATATCCAACGATCATTATGAAAATTTCATTCAAACCGATGCAGCCATCAATCCCGGTAACAGCGGTGGCGCACTGTTGAATTTAACCGGTGACCTCATCGGAATAAATACTGCAATCGCAACTGGAGGATTTGAGAGGTCAAACCGTGGTGTAGGTTTTGCCATCCCATCCAACATGGCGAAACGAGTCATGGATGATTTGATTACGAAAGGATACGTCGTTCGCTCCTGGCTGGGAGTGTATATCCAGGAAGTGGATGATAAAATTGCCAAAGAACTCGATCTGCAAAAAAGAGACGGTGCTCTGGTGAGCAGTATTGTGGAAGAAAGTCCTGCCCAGAAAGCAGGAATCCTTTCGGGGGATGTAATCATAAGATTTGATGAAAAAGAGATAAGGGATCCATCGCACTTGAAAAATGTAGTTTCTTCTACAAAACCGGGGACAAAAAGCCGGGTAAAAGTAATGCGGGAAGGAAAAGAAAAAATTATTCATGTCACCTTGGAGGAATTGAATACTGAATCTCAAATTTTCGCCGGAAGTTCGTCAAATCCGTATAATTCATTTGGGTTTTCGGTGCAAAATGTTTCATCCACATTGGCGGACAAATACGGATTTGGTAAAAATGAAGATGGTGTAGTTGTCACCAAAGTGGATCCCGAAAGTGAGGCGTTTGATATGGGTGTGAGGGAAGGAGATCTGATTCAAAGAGTCGGTTCTGAAAAAGTGGAATCAAAAAAGGATTTCAAAAAACTGGTGGACGAATCCAAGGAGGATGGAGCTGTTTTATTGCTTATTAAAAGGGAAGATATCTCACGGTTTTATGCCCTCGATTTGAGGGAATAGATTTTCCGTCTAATTGGATAATAGTCCAATTTAATTGTCTGCTGACTGGTGGATATTTTGGAACTGTGATAAAATTATTTCTGTCATACCTTCGATAGCAGGTATCCAGAATTCAATAATTAGATTTCAACCAAGTTTGTTTACTGGATTCCTTACATTCAATGATTGACAAATAGATATTTTATATCATCTTTGTATTTTGTTTTACTTAACAAAAATCGAGATAAATCATATCCCCGCTGAGGTGAATTAAATTAAATTCCTGCCGTTTTTTCGATTGAATTACATCAAGCCATGCCCATAAAAAAAGTTGACGCCAAAGTAGATTTCATCAAGTTGGAACATAAAATTCTCAATTTCTGGGAATCCAGTCAAATTTTCCAAAAACGTGTTCAGATGAATAAGGGTAAGCCGAAATGGAGTTTTATTGACGGTCCGATTACTGCAAACAATCCCATGGGAGTCCACCATGCCTGGGGAAGAACCCTGAAAGATATTTATCAGCGCTACAAAGCAATGAAAGGGCATGAACTTCGTTATCAAAATGGATTTGACTGCCAGGGTTTATGGGTGGAGATTGAGGTAGAAAAGGAATTGGGGTTTTCCACAAAAAGAGAAGTAGAAGAATTCGGGATTGAGAAATTCGTCCGGATGTGTAAAGATCGAGTTCATAAATATTCAAAAATACAGGCAGAGCAATCCAAACGGTTGGGGTACTGGATGGACTGGGATAACTCATATTTTACCATGTCAGATGAAAATAATTATACCATTTGGGCTTTCCTGAAAAAACTGTTTGAAAGAGGGAAAGTATATAAAGGAACCGATGTGGTACCCTGGTCTGGGCGGTCAGGAACATCTTATTCTCAGATGGAAATTATAGAGGGTAGAAAACTTGTAGCACATAAATCCGTTTTTGTCCGCTTTCCTCTTATTGACAGGGAAAACGAATATTTATTGGTCTGGACAACTACTCCATGGACTCTTACGTCAAACGTTGTTGCAGGAATAAATGGAAATTTGGATTATGTGAAAATAAAATCTGCGGATGGTTCAATTTATTATTTTGCAGAAGAAAATTTAGAATTTCAACGATTGGAAAAACAATTCAAGGAAAAATCACAGTGGATAGACGGTGTACCAAAACTAAAAACCATCGCCCAGTTATTTAAAGAAAGGGGTGGATTTGAAAAGTTGGGAACTATTAAAGGTTCAGAAATAGTGGGCTGGAAATATAAAGGTCCTTTTGATGATCTTCCAGCCCAATCCATACCGGGAGGATATCCCATCACTAATAAAGTATTGGAAGCGAGAAAGGAATCAGCTGTATCCCAGCATCAAGTAATTGATCCGGGGAAAGACAGTATAGGCAATGACATAGTGGTTTCCGGTGAAGGGACGGGGATCGTCCACATGGCGCCGGGATGCGGAGATATTGATCACCGAATCGGTGAAAAAACCGGATTGGTAAATATTGCGCCTCTTGATCAGGAATCTAAATTCAAGGAAGAATTCGGATGGCTGACAGGAAAAACCGCCACAGACCCGGAAACGGTTTCGGCGATCATTGAAAATCTGAAGGAAAACGGATTTCTCTTTCATTCGGAAGATTATCCTCATGTTTATCCCCATTGCTGGCGTTCCGGTGACGAGTTGGTATTTCGTTTAGTGGATGAATGGTATATCAATATGGACTGGAGAGATGAAATTAAAAAGGTTGTGAATGAAATAGAATGGTTGCCAAACTGGGGAAAGGAAAGAGAACACGAATGGCTGGATAATATGGGCGACTGGATGATATCTAAGAAACGATTTTGGGGTTTAGCGCTTCCAATCTGGATATTTGAGGACGGTTCCTTTTTTGTGGTAGGATCGAAGGAAGAATTGAAGGAACTGGCTGTGGAGGGATGGGAAGAATTTGAAGGCAATTCCCCTCATCGTCCCTGGATTGATAAAGTGAAAATTCGTCATCCGGAATCGGGATTGATCGGAACTAGAATTATTGATGTAGGGAATCCATGGCTAGATGCAGGTATCGTCCCATTCTCAACGCTGAAATATAATTCCGATCGGGAATACTGGAAGGATTGGTTCCCCGGTGATTTTGTGACGGAATGTTTTCCCGGTCAGTTCAGGAATTGGTTTTATTCTTTATTGGCTATGTCAACTGCATTGGAAGGGAAAGCACCATTTAAAACTTTATTAGGTCATGCCTTGGTAAAAGATGAAACCGGTAGAGATATGCACAAATCATGGGGCAATGCCATCTGGTTTGATGATGCAGCGGAAAAAATGGGAGTGGATGTGATGCGCTGGATGTATGCATCACAGAATGTGGAACATCATCTTTTATTTGGGTACGGTCCCGCAAAGGATGTCCGACGGAAATTGATTACCTTGTGGAATGTCTATTCCTTTTTTGCAACCTATGCCGCTGTGGACGGATTTGAACCGGGAAGAATAACCCTTAAACAGGATAATTTAACACTTTTGGACAAGTGGATTTTATCCAAGGTAAACGTATTGATTGAAGAAATGGATTCCCATTTGAATTCGTTTAAGTTGGATAAAGGATTGCGGAAAATTGAACGTTTTTTGGAAGAATTATCCAACTGGTACGTTCGCCGGAACCGCAGGAGGTTTTGGAAAACCGAAGATGATCTGGATAAACAGATAGCCTATCAAACCCTTTATGAGGTGTTGGGAAATCTCATAAAAATCTGTGCTCCTATTCTTCCATTTGTCACCGATGAAATTTATCAAAATCTAATACATCATTCTGGTTCTTCTGATCTGGAAAGTGTTCACTTATGCGATTATCCAAAATCAGACCCCGCTCTCATAGATCATGACTTGATGGAAAAAATGGATGTACTAAAAAAAGTAGTGGAGTTGGGCAGGAATGCCCGGAACAAAGCCAATCTAAAAATTCGTCAGCCTTTAGCATCATTGGTGTTTCACATTCCCAAAAAGGAAAACGGAACATTCATATTAGAAAACCAAAATGTGATACTGGAAGAATTAAATGTTAAAACTATTCGTCAGGCAGAATCCGACAAAGAAATAATTGGGTGGGATGTAAAACCAAATTTAAAAATAATTGGTCAAAAATTAGGAAACCGATTACCTGAAATTCGTAAATTTATCGCCTCTAAAAACCCGGTTCATATATTAAATGAACTGAAGACCAAAAAGGAATTAAGTATCAACGTGAACGGTGAACAAATCACATTAACAGAAGAAGATTTCTTGATAGATTCTCTATCAGCTGAGGGTTATTCTTCTACATCGGACAGTGGGATTTCCGTTGGTTTGTCAACAAAATTGGACGAATCATTGATTCAGGAAGGGACTGTCCGGGATGTGATTCGTCAAGTGCAAATTCTAAGGAAAGATGCAGGATTTGCTGTTGAAGACCGTATTCATGTTTTCACGGATTGGTCACCGGAGGTGTCACCAGCAATTGAGAACTTCAAGACATATTTTTGCGCAGAAACACTGACAGTTTCAATGATGAAATATTCAGAGAATGAAGAATTTAATTCTCATTTAAAAATTGAAGATGAAAAAGTACCTATCGCTTTAAGCAGAGTAACAAAGAATTGAGGAAAAAATGGCAAAAAAGAAGCAATATTCAAAAGCAAAATTAAACTCGTTTAAAAAACAAATCTTAACCCGGCTTGATGATGTAAATCATGAAGTAGATGATATGAAGAAAGGAGTGGTGAATCAAAAACCAACAAAATCCATGTCACCGGATTCAATTTACAGCGTCCACATGGCAGATGCAGGATCAGATTCACATCAGTTGGAAAAAAACTTTTTATTTATTGCAAGGGAAAATAACTACATTAAAAATCTTGAAAATGCACTGGAGAGGATTGATTCAGGACATTTTGGAGTGTGTGTATTATGCGGAGAATTAATTCCGGAAGAAAGGATGATTGAAGTTCCCAATGCAACCAAATGTGTGGATTGCAAAACTAAAGATAAACTGAACATAAAATGAAAATATTGGCGGTGAGTGCTGTCATCGTCTGTTGTGACCAGATTTCAAAATCGCTCATCAAAAATTCACTCAATCTTTTTGATTCCGTTCCGGTTATAGAAAATTTTTTCCATTTTACATTTATAAAAAATTCAGGAATGGCATTTGGATT
>CAZFKU010000035.1:0-15490 GCA_964518835.1 uncultured bacterium | reverse complement strand
GCAATAATTGGTGTTACACCGGCAAGTTTTAATTTAAAAAATATATCCTGACACCCATTGGGAACTTGATCTACCGGGAATTCAACCAGCATGTATTTCCCGTGTTCAAATGTTAGTAAAGGTTTATCCTTCAATTCCATAAGATTTGGAAGATAAAATACTTCAGCACCTATGTGCAGTTTTATGGGTATTTCAGCACTATCCAATTCATTCTGTAATTCATCAATTTTACTTTTTACCAATTTATATTCAAATGTAATTCCATCTAAACGAGCAGTCTGAAAATGAACGGTGTTTACCACATCTGTGATACCCTGATCCGCAGCGCAACGCAGCATTTCCAGGGACATTTTCAAAGTTTTTGAACCGTCATCCAATCCCGGAATAACATGATTATGAAAATCGATCATAATATAATATTGAAGTCATTGATTCTGAAAATTACCAGAATCAACATTTTACTAATACCTCATCTCGCAATTTATACTTTTCACACCTACTAACACCATTTTCATCCAACTCCAATTTTTCACCCTTTTCACTCACCCATCCGATTATTCTCCCCGGTACTCCTGCAATCAGCGCAAATGCAGGGACATTTTTTGTAACGGCACAACCGGCAGCAATAAATGCATATTCACCTATGGTCACACCGCAAACAATTGTAGCATTGGCTCCGATAGAAGCTGATTTTTTTACCAGTGTCTTTTGATAAAACTCACTTCCTCTCTGGGGAAATTCACAGCGTGGGTTTTTTATATTTGTAAATACCATAGAGGGACCACAAAATACAAAATCTTCTAATTCCACTCCTTCATATATGGATACATTATTCTGGATTTTGACATTATTTCCAATGATAACATTATTACCCACATTTACATTTTGTCCCAAAACACATTTAGAGCCAATTTTCGTTCCAGATTGAACATGAGAAAAATGCCAAATTTTCGTTCCTTTACCAATGGAAACATTGTCATCAATGAAACTGGATCCATGAACAAAAAAAGGTGGTTCAGTCATTCGAAATTAAAGAGGACTAAGTTCAATTTCCCCTTCCTTTGCCTTGATTTTTATAAGACTATCCGTAGCCTGTTCTAAAATGGATAATACTTCAATTCCGTTCTGGCTGTCAGCAAGGGTTATAGGGGAGCCGTCCAGATGATGGATAAAATATTTTAATTCCTCGGTAAGAGGAAGCGCTGGTTCATATTCGATAACCTCAGTTGCACCGTCTCGTGCTACCGGTTCACCATGAATCCAGTCAATCCCTTTTTCATAAAAAAGTATATTCTTTTCATCAGTTGAATCTTCAAATGTCAGCATTCCTTTAGATCCAATGACTACCAACCGGTGTTCCTTAAATGGATGAAGCCAGCTGACAAAAATATGACCCACAATATTTTGATCATATCGCAGTATGGTTAAAGTTGTATCATGGAGATGGGGCTGTAGAAATGCCCCTCCAAATGAATCGATGGATATTGGAAAATCTCCAATCAAATATTGAAATAGAGAAATGTCATGTGGAGCAAAACTCCATAAAATATTTTCCTCTGTTCTCACAGCCCCTAAATTTAACCTGTTACTGTAAAGATATTGAAGTTTTCCCAGTTTCCCGGATGTCAAAACCTCTTTTATCTTCTGAATTGCAGGATGAAATAATAGAACATGTCCAACCATTAAATTCACATTATTTTTCACAGATAATTCCTGCAAAATCACTGCGTCCTCTCGATTCAGTGACAATGGTTTCTCTACCAGTAAATGGGTTCCTGATTCTATAATTTGCTTTGCTATTTCAAAATGTGTTTCTGCAGGAGTAGCTACGGTAAAACCGTCAAATCCATGGGATAAGGCGGTTTTCAATTCAGAGAAATATTGAATTCCCGGATAAGTTAACTTCAGTGCGTTCAGCTCTTTAAAATTTGATTCAACTATTCCACCCAGAGCTCCCAGTTCCGCAAGTGTACGGATGTGGTTTTTCCCCCACCGACCTGCACCAACCACACATACGCTGTACGATTTAGTCATTTATTCCATCCATTTTCGTAAATAATCGTAATATTCGCTGTTTCCTTTGGATGAAAGGTAATTACTTAATTCTTCTTTACCTATCCATTTTTTTAAATAGGCTATTTCTTCCAAACAGGACACTTTCATTCCCTGTCTCTTTTCCAATGCATGGATAAACTGTGACGCTTCCGTCATAGCTTCAAATGTTCCCGTATCCAACCATGCAAATCCCCTTCCCATGAGTTCGATTTCCAAACTACCCATTTCAAGAAAAGCCTGATTTACAGATGTGATTTCAAGTTCACCCCGTGCGGAAGGTTTAATTTCTTTAGCGATGTTAACGACATCATTTGTATAATAATAGAGACCTACAACAGCAAATCCGGATTTTGGGTGTTCAGGTTTTTCTTCAATTCCTATAACCCGTTCCTTTTCATCGAATTCAGCAACACCATATCTTTCCGGATCCTTCACCTGATAACCAAATATAACTGCTGAATTTGATGATTCGACTCTTGTCCTAGCGCTGAGTAATTTCTTCGGTAATCCCGCACCATAAAACACATTATCTCCCAATACCAGGCATACAGGGTCATCCCCGATAAAATCTTCTCCTAAGAGAAAAGCCTGTGCCAGTCCTTTAGGTGATTTCTGAATACAATAGGAAAAGTTGACCCCAAATTGAGAGCCATCTCCCAACAATTCACGATATAGATCCAAATCCTGGGGAGTACTGATAATGAGAATGTCCCTAATGTCAGAAAGCATCAGCATTGAAATGGGATAATAAACCATAGGTTTGTCATAAATGGGGAGTAATTGCTTTGAGACAGATTGTGTCACCGGATGCAATCGTGTGCCGTGTCCTCCCGCTAATACTATCCCTTTCATAAAATTTTTGTTAAAAAATTTATAAAATTACTTTTTTCCACTTGAAAATTTAAAACCATTCCGTTTTTACATAGCTCCGCCCCGTCAGTCCCATGAACTGATGAGGAATTCAGAGCAAATAAAGAAAACCCCGCTTTACACAAACGGGATCTGTCTAATTATGTTTGAGAGTATTCGTTTTCTCTGTCTAAAAAAGGAGGGAAATCTAAATCAATTGAATGAATCACTTGCATTATTATTTTCATCGATTGGTAAAAAAATCCAGCCATGGTGTTTCAATCCAAAGATTTCCCATTTTTCTGTATATCTGTAAATAGCTCTTTTAATTCAATATTGGAATTTTTCCATTCCAGTTTTTGATGGGGTTCCTTCTGCTGATAAACCCTGAACACCTCATCAGCAAAAGAGCGGCTCACCGTATCCAGTCCTGCAAAATCAAAACAAATATTTTTATAATCTTCCAGATTTTGAGTTAATCTCCGTGCCTGTGAACGGGAAAACAAATTGTCTGAATCAAGCCTGGAAAGAATCACAGGGACACAAGTTCGGTTAAAAATCATTCCCCCATTTGTAGAATATTCTTCCATGATTTTTTTTAAAGAACGGTTTGACAAGGAATTAATCTCAAGAAAAATTGATGTCCCTTTTTTCTCCTTTACCTCCGTAACTGACCATTCTTCATTTTTCAGATCGTGGCTCCACGCTAATCCGGAAGATTCCAAGGTGAATCTGTCGAACAAACGGGAAACAAAAAACAGTCCGTCTCCGGTATGACGTGCCATGTCGGTCGTCATTTTTCCTTTCGATAATTCCAGAATGGCATGACGATCATTTTCCAGTGAAAAATATTCAGTTACTTTAGAAAAAACACCGATACCATCATCAATAATCGTAAACGAAAAATTTCCCTCGTTTTTCAAGATTTGGACCTCACAGGTTTTTCCCTTGGAATGAGAAATGACATTGTTCATTACCTGCGAAAATCCAAACTCGCATATTTCTCTTATTTCTGGTTTAAGATTATTGAGGTAAGGACTTAGTTTTTCTTGGAACAGTTGATCTTCTTTTAATTGTTCAGTAATTGAAAACGAAGATGTTTTTTCAACCAGCGGTTTGAGCTGATAGCTGCGGTCTTTCGTTTTACCGGTTGCAGTGACCTTTCCTTCAGTTATAAGAATATACATATGCCGGAGGGCAGCCTGTCTGGAAAGCCCAAAATTCCTCACAACCATCCTGATAATGTCCTTTTGATGGTTTGAAAGATTATTAATGATATATCTTCTTACCGGAGATGTAGACACAAATTCTAATCAACTGTTATTACCACAATTTACGTTAATTATTATTAATGTTTAATAAAATTATTATCAAGTATTATTTCATTTATTATCAATATTCCCCTGTGTTTTTAATCACATAAAATATAGCAGAATTCCTGTAAATTTATATCCATGTTAAATAAAGCGAAATACGCAATAATCATCATATTTCAGTGGACTGTCTTCACAGAACTGTTTCCACAATCTCATTTCAGTTTCACGGAAAATACCGGAAATTATGAACCGATTTACATCGGAAGATTAACCCTCAGGGGAGGTCCTCTTGAGATGGATGATGAAATCGGAGTGTTTGATAATGACCTGTGTGTCGGTGCCATCGAATATACAGGACAAATGTGGGACCAAATAGCTGCATGGCAGGATGATGAGTGGACCAACGAACAGGATGGATTTATTCCCGGTGACAGCATTTCATTCAGATTCTGGGATGCAAGTCTTGAATCAGAGGTATTGGTGGAAAAAATCGAATTCCTGAATGGGGGATCATTTGACACTTCAGGAGTGTTTAATGAAAGTGCCTGGGCGAGGGCACATCTTTCTGCATTAATTCCCCAAGAGTTTGACTTTACAGAAACATACCAATATCAGTTAATTCAATTGGAGGAAGTTTCCTTGAGAAATACTGCTTTATCACCGGGAATTGAAATAGGGATATTTGGAAATAGCATTCCTATTGGAGGCGGAATTTATTCGGGAGAAACTTCACAACAATTATTTGCATGGGCAGATGATACATCCTCCTCAATTCTGGACGGATTCTTAGAGGGAGATACACTTTCATTTTATTACTATGATGATACAGGAGATTCTTTGCTGGGTCCTCTTACATTCAATTTTTCAAATAATCCTGACTGGAATTCTTCAGGAATGCTATTCATAGAAACGATTTCCGGGGTATCCCTCAGCACGAATCCACTGATTACTTTAAATCATCAGGAAACAATGGAAGACTCGGAATTTGATCCAATAAATTTATTACAAATTGTATCAGACCCGGACGATGACCCTGCACAAATTTTATGGTCATTTTCCGGAGGTGAGATTCTGAGTCTCAATGAAGAAAACAGCTTTTTGACTATTGATATTCCTGTTCCAAATTGGAATGGATCGGAAAATATCCAATTTATTGCTGTAGATAGTTTTGGTGGAGCAGACAGTGTTATTGTGACATTTACTGTTTTGCCGGTGAATGATGCACCTGTAGTTTCGGACATCAATGTTGAAATCTTAGAGGATAATGATGGCGAGATTTTCCTTGAAGGAGAGGATGTGGACGGTGATGAATTAACAATTTCCCTTGTCGCCTATCCTGAATTCGGAACATTTGATTCTGAAACAAATATCTATATTCCATTTGAAAATATTAACGGAACCGATTCCTTCACTTATCATGCTTTTGACGGAGAATTCTTTTCCAATGAAGGAAGCGTAAACATTGTCATTCTACCGGTAAACGATACACCAACGGTGGATGCCGGTGATGATGTACAAATGAACGAAAATGAGATCATTCAGTTAAATGGAACTGGTTGGGATGTTGAAGGAAATGTCAGTTTTCACTGGACAACTGACAGTTTGATTCAAATTATTGATCCGTACGATCCGTTAACTGAAATAATCGCTCCAGAGGTAAATTCTGACACAAGTTTTTCCGTTACACTTACTGTAATTGATTCAAGTAACTTAGCAGTTTCGGATTCACTTCTGTTAACGGTTTACGATGTTGGTGATACGGACGTGATCAACCTGCAACCGAATTGGAATCTCATTTCTTTTGATATCATGATGGATGGAATTCCTCCTGACACCGTTTTTTCAGAAATAATCGAGAATGAAAATCTTGTCTTTATTACGGGATATGACAGTATTTCCTATTATTTTGATCCGTCAAGTCCGCCATTTTTGAATACGTTAAACGCGATTAATTCCGGATTCGGTTACTGGATCAAGGTGAACGATGAAGATGTGATCACCGAAGTTGCATTTCCAATTCCAAATAGCTATTCTATGAATCTTCAGGGAGGGTGGAATTTAATCGGATACTGGATTCAAGGATCTATGACTCCTGAAGATGCATTCACTCAATTAATTGATGATGGAAATTTAATTTATGTCACCGCTTTCGGACCTGAGGGAGCTGTATATTTTGAACCGGGAGGAAACCTGAACACCCTTGAATTCCTGCAAAACGGATATGGATATTGGGTAAAATTGAATGAGGGTGTAGAGAACTTTCAATATCCTGAAAACAATACACGATTATCACGGAAATCAGTTCAGTTGAGTTCAAATCCTGATATCAACAAATCAAATGTATTTATGTTCATAAACGGCAGGATTTCGTGCAATGGAATCGAATGTGAAAATGGTACCAAAGTAAATGTATTTACCGATGCAGATCTGTTAGTGGGAGAACTTCTTATTTTAAAAGATGGAATTTTACAAACCGGAGCAATTTATGGAGATGATCCCACAACGGAAAGTATAGACGGAGCGCTTTTTAATCAACCACTTAAATTTGAATATTCAGGACAATTTGCTTATTCTAATGAAATTCGGTTTAACGGAAATATGGAATTGGTTAAAATTAATCTTGAATTTAATTCTTCTCCTGAACAATTTTCATATTTGAAATCCTTTCCAAACCCGTTCAATTCAACCACAACTATTCAATTCTCCTTAGGTGAAATTCAAAAAACAAATTCATCCTTTTCTGTACACATTTTTAATATAGAGGGGAAAGAAGTGAGAGAATTTCAGTTTGATCATTCCTCTCAAACTCAACACTCAATCAAATGGGATGGACTGAATATGGTCGGAATTCCTGTTCCGTCCGGAATTTATTTTTGCAAATTAAAAACGGGGAATTTTATTCAGAATCTGAAGCTGGTCCTTTTAAATTAATTCAATTTTATCTTTATCCGCAGGTTGTCTCAATGAGAGCTGCGCATACTTTGTAAGGATCCATATTCGCCGCCGGTCGCCTGTCTTCTAAATATCCTTTACCTTCATTTGCCGTTGCCATTGGAATACGAATGGAAGCACCTCTATCGCTTACTCCATACCTGAAATCGTGAATTGAACAGGTTTCATGCAAACCGGTAAGACGTTCTTCATTGTGGGCTCCGTAAACGGAAATGTGTTCTTCATGTTTTTTCCCTAGTTTTTTACAAGCTTCCTCTACAACCTTTATCCCGCCGTCACTTCTCATGGCTTTGGTACTAAAATTTGTGTGAGCTCCTGCACCATTCCAATCTCCTTTTACCGGCTTCGGATGAAGGGTAGCGCTTACCCCGTAATCCTCTGCTATTCGATATAACAGCCAGCGGGCAATCCATGTCTGATCCCCTGTTTCCAGTGCTCCAACAGGACCAATTTGAAACTCCCATTGTCCCGGCATGACCTCTGCGTTAATTCCTGAAAAACTCAACCCTGCCTGCAGACAGGCTTCCATGTGGTCCTCCACAATTTCCCTTCCAAACACCTCATCTGCTCCCACCCCGCAATAAAACGGACCCTGCGGTGCAGGATAACCCCCCTCTGGCCAACCCAGCGGAGAGCGTCCCTGAAAAAAGGTATATTCCTGTTCAATTCCAAACCAAGGCTCTTCATCCTTGTATTCTTCAGAAATTTTCCTTAAAGGTGCCCGGGTATTTGATTCGTGAATTGTCCCATCCGAGTTCATAACTTCACACATGACAATGATATGATCTCCTCCTCTTAAAGGATCTGAAATGTGAAAAACCGGTTGTAACATACAGTCACTGTCATGTCCTTCTGCCTGCATGGTACTGGAACCATCAAAACCCCAAAGGGGAATGTCTCCCAAATTCTCTACCGGATCGTCAATAATCTTTGTTTTAGATCGGAGTTTAGCTGTGGGTTTGTGACCATCAATCCAAATATATTCTGCTTTTATTTTATTCATTTTTTCCCTGTTAATTTTGATTAAAACCTAAATTCAATTTCCATTTCTAATTCAAATTAATTGAATTACATTATTATTTAATGTTTAATATTATTAACTATTTTAATAATATTACAAGAATATATTAAGTATTATTACCTGTTTTGTTAAATATATTGAATAGAATGAATTTATTTCTTTTCAAACCATTCTTCTTTACCCAACTCAAAATGTCCCATTTTTCTCACAAGGTCAACAACTCTGTTTGCATAACCGGATTCGTTATCATACCACCCGGTGATTTTAATAAAATTATCCTTTAATACTTTCGTCAGGGGAGCATCATAAATCGCTGAATAGGGATTTCCAACAATATCAACTGACACGATGGGCTCTTCGGAATACTGCAAATGAAATTGCATTTCATCTGTTGCGGCTTTTTTCATGACCATGTTTATGTCTGCCACTGTAACGTCAGTTTCGAGTTCGAGAGCCAGGTCCACAACAGAACCATCCGGAACGGGGACCCGATATGAAATCCCATCTATTTTCCCATGAAGTGATGGAATAACCTGACCTAAAGTATTGGCTGCTCCGGTTGTGGTTGGGATAATGGAAAGTGATGCGGCTCTTGCTCTTCTCATGTCTGTGTGGGGATAGTCCAACAACCGCTGATCCATGGTGTAGGCATGGACGGTGATAAGATATCCTTCCCGTATGCTAAAATTATCCTGAATCGGTTTGCACAATACTGCAGCGCAGTTGGTAGTACAACTGGCATTGGAAACAATTTTTTCTTTTCCTGTGAGAATGTCATCATTTACACCCAGGACTACCGTAGCGTCTATTTCATCTTTTGGCGGTACGGTTAAAATGACCCGTTTTCCACCTGCGGATAAATGCTTTTCCAAGTCACTTCTGTGCCTGAACAACCCTGTAGATTCTATCACAACATGAATATCTAAATCTCCCCAGGGTAAATTGGACGGATCTTTTTCTGAAACACATTTGATATGATCACCATCCACAGTCAGAATATCACTATCAATCACTTTAATTTCTCCGGGATAAATACCATGAACCGAGTCATATTTTAATACAGTGGCTAATTTTTCCGGTTCCACCAGATCGTTGATGGCAACAAAATTTATATCCGCTTTCATTTTTTTTGCTGCCCTAACCACAGACCTTCCTATCCGACCAAATCCATTTATGGCTACCCTTATTTCTGACATCATAATTCCCTTTTAAAAACTGTCAAATTTACAAAATATTTCAAGGAACTCATAAATGAGTTACTAATTTTCATTAAAAAATAATCGATTCAATTTGTAAAATTATTCCACATTTCACTTTATACTTGACCATCTTTTACTATATTGACCATTATGAAAAATCAAAAAAAGATTATTTTCAACATTGCCGAAGCCAAAGCGAAATTATCAAAACTCATTGAATTGGTTATTAACGGTGATAAAGTTATTATTGCCAGAAATAATAAACCACTTATTAACCTGGTTTTACATCAATCAACCGAAAAAAGGAAATTGGGACTATTGTCAGGAAAATTTTCTATCCCCGATAATTTTATGGATGAAGATGCAGAAATCAACAAGTTGTTTTACGGTAATGATAATGAAATTCATTCTTGACACTCATATTTTTCTTTGGGTATTGGCAATGCCTGAAAAACTCTCACAGGACCGACAAATTGAAATTGAAATTCAGTCTAATCGTGTTTTTGTGAGTGCAGTCAGTATTGCAGAAATGATGCTCAAAGCATCCATGGGGAAATTGACCATAGATTTTGATCCGGTGAAAATAACTGAAAAAAGTGGATTTGACATACTGGACTTTACAGGAGAAGATGCGCTTTTATTAAAGGATTTACCATTTTATCATAAAGATCCCTTTGACCGAATGCTTATTGTCCAAAGCATTTCAAATAAATTCAAGATCATGACGGATGATGTAAAATTTCAAAAGTACAATTGCGATTTAGTGTAAATATTATTACATATCTACGGTAATATTTTCCAATTCACTCCTCAACCACAACACAGCAATCGTTGTAGCAACTACGGTTGAAATCATCATCGAATACCACACGAATTCAAGCGGTTTGCCCAGTCCATAAGTAAAGAAAACAGCCAGTGGAGCAGAAACCAGAAGAATCCGAATACTGGTGATTATTAGCATAGGAAGTCCTTTTCCCATTCCTTGTAATATCCTGCCAATGGTCATACCAACTGCCACAAGCGGGTAGATTAAGCTGATACAGCGTAAATAGAAGACTGCGATTTTCTGGATTTCTGGTTCGCTGGAAAATGACTTTATGATCCAGGGTGCAAATGTTATTAATAGTGTTGATCCAACAATCGTAATCAATACCGATCTGAAAATTCCATATTTAATGATTGATTTCATTTTCATCCATTCTTTTGCTCCATAAAACATTCCTACAAGAGTCGTCAATGCCGCAGCGATGGACATGATAGGAAGAAAAACCACCATATCAATCCTTCCGCCAATTTGATACGCTGCTACCGCATCTACAGAAAATCCGGTTAGTATTTTATTAAATACCAATTGACCGAATGACATGATGATCATGGAAATGGATGCAGGTAATCCCACCTTTATGATCTCCAGAAGGATCAAATTAGAATAGGAAAAATCCATCATTTTAAATTTTATATATGAATGTTCCTTTACAAATAACATGTAAACAAAAATTAGAAATACAACAACCTGGCTGATCATAGTTGCCATGGCGGCTCCCTGCACTCCAAATTCCAAAAGAAAAATAAAAATAGGATCTAAAATGATATTTAAAACCGTTCCCAAAGCGGTGATGATCATAGGAAGTTTCATATCCCCTTCTCCTGAAAGAATAGAACGAAAAAATCCTGAAAAAACCATGCAGGGCAACCCGTAACAAATAAATTTCAGGTAGCTCCAGCTTAATTGTAAAAGAGAATCTTTGGCACCTAAAAATGATAAAATGGATTCACCATACATTAAGCCTGTTGTAGTTAAAACAATACTGATAATACCCGCCATGGCAACTGCATGTTCAGCGCTGTTATCTGCATTTACTTTATCCTCAGCACCAATAAACCGGGCAATCGTAGCAGTTACACCCGACCCCAATCCAAACGTCAATCCCATGACAAAAAAGAAAAGAGGCATATTGTAAGCCACCGCCGCAATGGATTCCCCTCCCAATCTGCCGATAAACAACATATCCACGATGGTGTACAGAGTATGCACTCCCATTCCTGCCATTATGGGTATAGCCAAGGTCCAGAGTCCTTTTGCAGGATTTTCAAGAAATGCATGTAACCGGGAACCGTTTTTTCCGTCAGATTTCATTTACTATGGAAGTCTATCAATTGAACTGAATCACCCGATAACCCTAAAGGGCCACAGTATGGGGATCACCAGAGTTGCTGCAACCCATAACGTGATGGATAACGGAAGTCCGACTTTCACATAATCAGAAAATTTATATCCGCCGGGACCATAAACCATGAGATTTGTCTGGTACCCAATGGGTGTGATAAAAGAAGCGGAGGCGGCGTAGCAAACAGCAAAAATAAAAGGACGTGGATCAAGGTTTAATTGTGCAGCTGCGGAAATTGCTATAGGTGTCATTATAATAGCAGTAGCTGCATTGGAAGCAAGTTCCGTCAAAATCATTGTTGTTAAATAAATGAGTGATAATAAAATGAATGGATGAAGAGACGGATTTTCAATTAAACTAACCAAATTATTCAGTCCGTCACCAATCCAGAACGCAGTACCGCTGTCCTGAATAACCAATCCAATGGGAATAAGAGCCGCAATCATGACGATGACCTGCCAATTGATGGATTGATAGACTTCATTAGCGGAAAGTACCTTTAATACCAGCAATACCACTGCTCCGATAAAGGCTCCCTTTAAAATAGGTACAAGTCCCAAAGCCGCACATAAAACAGCAACAAAAATAACAACAATACTCATCCACCAGAATTTTTGTTTTTTCAGGGTTGCATCAATTTCTCCCATAACGATAAAATTACCGGAATCTGAAAGCTCCTTAATTTTATCCCGTGAACCATACACCAATAAAGTATCAAATGACCGCAGGATGACATGGGCGATCTTTCGGCGTAAAATCGCTCCTTCCCTTCTGATCGCTAAAATAAAACTCCCGAACCTGCGGCGAAAATTGATCTCCATCAAACTCTTACCCACTAATTCCGATTTATTCGTCAAAATACATTCAACAAGAGTGTTATCATCATGCACCAATTCTGCCTGGGTTAATTTTTCATCGGTGAGCATGGACACTTTTTCCACTTCTTTCATTCTGAGAAAATTGTCAAGGGAACCACGGACAAATAATATGTCATCCTTTTGGAGAATGAAATCCCGAATATCCCGGGAAATGAGTTTCCCGTCCCGGAGGATGTCGAGAACCGTGATATCATAATTCCTGTTTATAGCCCTGTCGTGACAGGTTTTCCCGATCATGGGGGAATCAGCTGAAATTTTTAGTTCAGTTAAATACCCTCCCATGTGGTAACTTTGTGTCAAACTGGATGTAACGGTCCGGGAAGGGATGAGAAAGGGAACGGCAAACAATACATAGCCTAAACCAATGAGAAGCATGATAATGCCAAATTTCGAAAATTCAAATATCCCCAAAGGATGCGCTGAAGTTGATTCCACATAAATGGAATTCACAAGCAGATTAGTGGACGTTCCCACTAATGTCAATGTTCCGCCTAAGATGGCAACGTAACTGAGAGGCATGAGCAGTTTGGAGGGACTCAAATGGTATTGCTGTGCTAATCGAATGGTAACAGGAATAAAAATAGCTACGATTGCAGTGTTGTTTACAAATGCCGATGCAACAGCTACTGAAAAAAGGAACACGAATAAGCCAAGGAATTTTGACATTTCGGTTAACTCATTCAGTTTTACGACCAAAAATTCAAGAACTCCGGATTTCTGTAACGCATGACTCAGTACAAATAATAGAGCGATGGTTATCACCGCTGGATTGGAAAACCCTTTTATTGCTTCTGATGGTTCAAGAAAACGGAAAATTAAAAGAACTGCTAAAATGACCAAGGCTGTGACTTCCAATGGAAATGTTTCTGTTACAAATAACAAAAACATAAAAAGGAGTATTCCCAGAACGATTGCGATTTCAAGTGTCATTTATTTAAACAAATTAAAAATGAAATTTGGGGAAGAAACTATCAATTATTAACGCTTAATAATTGATGAAATGTAAATAAATCAGATGGATGAAATAGCTGCTCTTGATTGAATCCCTTTAATTAAAGAATCCAAAAGCGTATTTAAAACTGTTTCCGATCTTATTCCATTTAAAAGAGTTATGACAAAAATTCCATACTCTTCGTCCGGCAGAACATCTTCAAAATCATCGAACAAATCTGTTTCATCAATAAACGAATCTACATCTCCTCCATTTTTGAGATGGGAATCAATTGAATCCTGAATTTCAAAAATATAGGACTTTAACTCTTCACGGTTCAGGGAATCCAGGGGCTTTTTTATCATGTTAAAATTGCTTTCTCATCAACGTCGTCAATTTGATTCTTCTTCACATAATCTTTCGCATACTGTTTGTACACACCTTCTTTTACGAATATCTCAAACAGGTCTTTATCAATATGATAATCTTTTTTCATGAATCCCATTATTCTCATAGCCATGGACAATTTCTTTCCATCCTTGTAAGGTCTGTCTGCTGCGGTCAGCGCTTCATAAATATCAGCGATTGCCATCATCTTTGCCTGCACGGACATTTCCTTTTCTGTCAGTCCTTTTGGATATCCCGTTCCATCCAATTTTTCATGATGCCCTCCGGCGAACTCCGGAACATTTTTCAAATGTTTAGGATAGGGAAGTTTTTCAAGCATTTCGATTGTTATGACAATATGGTCGTTGATTATTTCCCTTTCTTCAGGTAATAACGTCCCTTTTGCAATATTCAGATTTCTCACTTCATCCTCAGAAAGAAACGGCATTTTTTCTCCTTTGAAACTGTAATCATATTTCGAAATATTAATGACTCTTTTCTGGAGTTCCTTTTCCATAAACTCACCGCCTACATTACATTTTTCAATGAATGCTTCATCTTCATTTAATTGATCCAACTTCGTTTTATACTCAGTTTCAAGTTTTTCCATTTTTCCATTAGCACTTCCGTTCAGTCCCATTTTTTTCTTCAGGAAATCAATTTCCGCATCCCTGCGAAGTATTTCAAATTTAGTTTTAACCGTTTCGATCCTGTCAGTGATGGTTTCGAGTTTTGTTCCTTTATCTACAACATGAGGAGGGGTTGCCACTTTTCCACAGTCATGAAGCCAGCCTGCAATGAATAATTCGTATCGTTCATCTTCCGTCATTTTAAAATCTTTGTATTTTCCGTAATCCACCTTTTCAACTGCATCTGCAAGCATCATAGTGATAAGGGGAACCCGTTCACAATGACCGCCTGTGTATTCTGATTTTCTGTCAATTGCCGTAGCGATCAACTTAATAAATGATTCAAACAAAGTTTTCAGTTCTTCCACCAGCCGTTTATTGGTCAGTGCAACTGCGCCCTGGGATGCTATGGATTCGACCTGTCCCTGAACCTCTGATGAAAAAGAAATCACCTCCCCTGTATTTTTATCCGTGGCATTGATTAACTGCATGACCCCAATAATCTCATTTTCATGATTTTTCAATGGGACCGTCAAAAAAGATTTCGACCGGTAACCAGAACTTTTATCATAAGCTTTTGCCCCTGAAAAATCATAACCCTTATCTTCATAAGCATCTTTTATATTGATTGTTTCTCCGGTTAATGCTGCATAGGCAGAAACATTTTTGTAGTTTGGTTCTCCATCATCAAAATATTTAGGCACGGGCGGAAAAGGTATTTTTACTCCGGATGTACCGCCCATTACCGTTTTCATCGAATCATTCCTCATGATTTCAAATTTTAATTTACCGTCTTTATCAATCATGTACAGCGTCCTGCCGTCAGCATTGGTAATATTTTTTGCTTCTTCAAGAATCAGCTCAAATAATTTATCGGTGTTTGACTCTGTTGAAAGAGCGATACCGATTTCATTTAAACGTCTGATACGTTCTTCCAGAAAACTACATCTTTCTTCAATATTCATGATATACCCTTTACTTTAATTCAAATTTTTGAAAATTTATAATCCTTAATTTAACTCAATTTACTGTGGGTTTACCTATCAATCCATGATGAAAAGGGAAATTAATTATAAATTTGTTTTGTTCTTAACTCAAAACTACT
>CAZFKU010000034.1:0-15562 GCA_964518835.1 uncultured bacterium | reverse complement strand
GATGGCGATTTTATCAGGATTTTGGATGTTTCAAACATCCAAAATCCCATTGAAGTGTATGATTGGTCCACAGGCAGTGCTGTAAAAGACCTTTCCATTGATAATGGTGTACTATACACTGCGCTTGGTTCAGAAGGGGTCAGCGTTTATGATTTATCAAATCCTGAACTGCCTTTTTTCCTTGCAAATCACAATACAACAGGACTGGCAAATCGAGTTCAGATTTTCGATGGAAAATGTGCGGTTTCGGATTGGGATGATGTGGAAATATTGGAGTGGGATGGATCTGATTTAAATCTGGTTGGATTCAAGGCAAACGGAAGACGAACCATGGCAATCAATGCTTCCGGAAATTATATCTATTCTGCAGAATGGAGATATCTCCAAGTGTTTGAATATGGACAAATTCAGGATGCTGATATTGACATAAGTACTTGGGAGTTGAATTATCCCTATGTTGAAAATGGAGATTCTTACACTCTTTCGGTTGATGTAACCAATAATGGAAATTCAACTTTGATCATTGAAGATCAATACATTTCCAACACAGATTTTCAAATTAATAATTTGTTACAAAATCTAAATCCCGGTGAATCTCAAACAGTGGATATAACCTATTTTGCAGATGCGGGAAATTCTTCATCAGGATATTTGATATTTACAAATGACCCGGATGAACCTCAAATCGCCGTGGAATTAAACGGGAATATAGATGGAATAAATATTGGTGATCCTGCACCGGATTTTGAGCTGGATGTCATCGCAAATGGAAGTGGATCCTTTCAACTGTCGGATCATTTAGATCAAATTGTTGTCTTGGCATTTTTTGCTCCGGGATGACCGGTATGTAGTCCGGAGTTATCGGACATGGAAACCACGATTTGGCAGACCTATCCACAAGATGAAGTCCTCCTTTTGGGAATCAGCAATACGAATAATTCGAATATCATCGGAAATTTTGTAGAAGAAAACAATTTGACATATCCAATTCTGTTTGATCCCGGAAGTCCTGGGGGAGTACAAGGTGGAAACACCTACGAAATCTACTACCTTCCAAATGACGGTTCTCCTTATCCCCGGGATTTTATCATTGACCAAAATGGAATTATTCAGTATGCCAATAATGAAATTGATACAGAGTGGATGATCCTCGTTTTGAATAATCTTTTAAGTGGTGGTGAAATGGAAATGGATATCCAATTTCAAGAAAATTGGAATATGGTAGGATTACCTCTATTTGTTTCAAACCCGGAATATCAAATTCTTTTTCCTGAATCTATTGAAAATACTTTGTTCAGTTTTTCCGATGGTGGTTATTCGCAGGAAACTCAACTCATTCCCGGAATGGGATATTGGCTCAGAATTCAATCAGATGGTACTGCAATCATTTCCGGACAGTCCATTAGTGAATTGAGCATTGATATTTCAGAAGGATGGAATTTGATATCCGGAATTACTGAAACGGTAAATATCAATTCTATTTATGATCCCAATCAACTCATTATCGAAGGAACCATTTTTGGATTTACAGACGGATACCAACCTGAGGAAACGATTGAACCGGGAAATGGGTATTGGTTAAGGAGTAGTGGAGATGGAATCATAGTTTTTCAAAATTAATTCACTTTACCTAAAATCCACTGTCATTCTGAAGGAGAGTAACGACTGAAGAATCTCAAAGGTTATGAGATCACATAATGCTTTAGATTCTTCTCCGCCAGATGGCGGATCAGAATGACAATAAAGCAGGAATATCTTCCTATAAAAATCTGTTGGTAAATTTAGGTTTTACTGAATTCTACTAAATAACCAAATGAGAAAATTTTTTATACTGCTATATTTTTGCGGATTTTCCTTTCATTCATATCTTATTGCTCAGCCACCTGAGTACAGTCTTGAACTCATAGACCGAATCTGGTTTCCGTCTCAGGAATGGAGTTCAGGAGATACAACCGGAGGGTCCGATGTATGGGGTTATATGGCACCGGATGGAGAAGAATATGCAATCATGGGTGTTTTAGAAGGAACAGCCTTTGTCCGGGTTTCCACCATGGAAGTGATTGACATTGTTCCCGGTCCTCAGAACAATGACTATTATTTTCACCGGGATATTAAAACCTACGGTAATTATGCTTACGTTGTGCATGAAATGACAGGAATCGGTTATGGCATGACGGTGATCAATCTTGAAAATCTTCCTAACAGTGTCGAATTAGTTCAATCCTATGTAAATCCGGGGAATGTTCGGTCTCACAATTTATCCATTGACACTGCAACGGGGTATGCTTACATCGTAAGGCAGGCTTATGATGGATTTCGTATCGTCAGCTTGGAAAATTCCGAGGAACCAGATGATGTCAATATGGTCAGCACACCGGACATCCATGATGTATTTGCTCGGAATGACACCGTTTATGTTGCAGAGGGAAACAATGGAACCTTCTCCATTTGGGATGTGTCGGATAAATTGAATCCGGAAATGCTCACCAGAGTATCCATTCCTAACAGTGGGTACGTTCACAACATCTGGCCCACAGATGATGGAAAATATGCAATGACCACCGAAGAGACGGTTAACAAAACTCTCAAAATGTGGGACATTCAAAATATGGATAATGTGACTTTATTGGGAGAATATTTAGGTGAAAATAACCTTGCTCACAATACACATATTCGTGGGAATTTTGCTTATATTTCTCATTATACGGTAGGAGTGAAAATTGTTGACATCAGCTATCCTGCAAATCCCATTGAGGTGGCTGGTTACGACACTTACGGAGAAAATGACATTGGCGATTTTTACGGATGCTGGGGAGTGTATCCATTCACTTTGAATGATTATGTATATGCCAGCGATCTGGAAGGATATCTCACCATCCTCAAATTCAATCATCCTGTAAATCCGGTTGAATTGTCCGTAAATTATTCCCCGGATTGGAACATGGTTGGGCTTCCTGTCTTGAATGAGGTCGCATCCTATCTGGATATTTTTTCAGATGCTATTGAAGGAACACTGTATTCTTTCCAGGATGGGTACGTTCAGGAAAGTGAGATGATGAATGGGACAGGTTTTTGGTTACGATTGTCCAATCCAAGTTTTGTCACATTTACAGGAGAAGAAATAAACTTTCTTTCTATCCAATTAAATACAGGCTGGAATTTGATCACCGGGATTACGGACGGAATTCCCATAAGTTCAGTTTACGATCCGTTGGAACTTATCATCCCCGGTACTGCCTATGGTTTTTTTGAGAGCTATACTTCCGTTGAAGTTCTTGATCCCGGAAGAGGATATTGGTTGAAAAGTTTCGGAAATGGAGAAATTTATATTTCAGCAAATTAGGAATACCTCGTCAATCTTAATGTTGAAAAATTATACAAACTAAGGTAATTTTTCGTGTAATTAATTAAGGAGGGATCAATGAAAAGATTCTTCTTCTTATTCATTTTTATACTTTCTCTGTTGATGGGACAGGGAACACTGGTTGTCAATACATCCATCAGTGATGATGAGTTTTCCATCGCCTCCATCGTCCAACTCCATTTCAACAGCACAACAGATTCCCTTTTCATTCAGACTCCCGGTCATTCCTATTCCTACGTTGTCTCCGAAATCGAATCCATAGATTTTGGAGGGCAGTTGTCAGTGTTTGACATGGAAAAATTGACATCCTTCAATCTCATGCAGAATTATCCCAATCCCTTTAATCCGAAGACCACAATTCAGTTTGACATCCCCAAAACAGGAAAAACCCGGGTGGACATATTCAACCTGAAAGGTCAATTGGTAAACACACTGGTTCATAAAGATTTGGATGTGGGGACACATCAGGTAAACTGGGACGGAAGAACATCATCAGGAATTTTATCAGGAAGCGGGATTTATATTTACAGAGTTTCCTTAAATGATAAACAGTATTCCAGGAAAATGGTTTTGTTGAAATGAAAAACTTGTTTCATTCGAAAATCAGAGTAACAGTCACCCTGAGTAATGGAGCGAAGCGAAATGTTTTCGAAGGGTTACTTTAGATTTAACAAATTGTCTTTCTTCGATAACGCTTCACTACCCAGAAAGACATGTTTTACTATTTGTTTCAGTTCACTTATTGAAAATGATTCAATAGGTTTTACAAACCAATTTAATTAGCAGTTTTATAATTTAATCTCACTTAAGTTCATTTCGATTTAAGTGTGAAAATTACAAATTTCAAAAATTTAATAAATACATTTGATACATCCATGGCAAAATGGATGTACTCTCATGGAAAAATCTATCTCCGTTTTTCTCTGGCTTTCATATTCATCTGGTTTGGCGCTTTAAAACCGTTAGGATTGAGTCCTGCACAAGGGTTGGTGGAAAGAACAGTTTATTGGTTTGATCCTGAAATTTTTATCCCCATTCTAGGCTGGTGGGAAGTATCCATTGGTGTATGTCTCCTTTTTAAACCAGTCATTCGAGGTGCAATTTTCCTGTTGTTTCTCCAAATGCCGGGGACTTTTTTACCGCTGATAATATTACCGGAAGTTTGCTTTACTCAATTTCCCTTCGGTCTTACTATGGAAGGTCAATATATCATTAAAAATCTAATTTTAATCAGTGCAGGGATTGTCATTGGAGGTACGGTAAGAAAAACTGAATGAAAAGATTTAATCAATTTCTTGTTCTTCTTTTTCTTTTTTCCAGTTGCAGTTCTGCAGGTGACAACTCACCTTTTGCTGTTATTTTAGGAATCGCCCAAGATGGTGGCGCTCCCCATGCAGGATGCATAAAAACTTGCTGTGAAAATCGCTGGAACAACTCGGAATATCACCTCAGAGTTTCCTGCTTAGGAATTGTTGATCCTCAAACGAAAGAAGTCTGGATGATTGATGCTACACCTGATTTTCCTGAACAATATCATGACTTAACACAAAACGGAAAATATGAATTAAAGGGAATTTTTCTGACTCATGCCCATATCGGTCATTACACCGGACTCATGCATTTGGGTAGAGAGGTCATGGGAGCAAAAGAAATTCCTATCTATGCAATGCCCCGAATGAAATCTTTTTTAGAAACGAATGGTCCCTGGAATCAATTGGTATCGATTAAACAAATAATTTTGATTCCACTAAATGATAATAAATCTGTGAAATTGAATGACCGATTATCAGTTGCTCCCTTTTGGGTTCCCCATCGGGATGAATATTCTGAAACGGTAGGATTTCAAATACATGGACCAGATAAAAACTTGATTTTCATACCAGACATTGATAAATGGGAAAAATGGGAGCCCAGTATTTTGGATATTATTCACCAAAATGATTTTGTTTTAATTGATGGTACATTTTTTGGACAAGGAGAAATCCCAAATCGCAATATGGCGGAAATTCCTCACCCGTTCATTGAAGAAAGTATGAATCAATTTTCAATTTTGTCATCTGAAAATAAGGCAAAAGTCTATTTCATTCATTTGAATCATACCAACCCGGTGTTAAACTTAAATTCTTATGAACAAGAAAAAGTTATCCGGAACGGTTACAAAATTTCAGAAAGAAATCAAAAATTCGACTTATGATTTTGTCCTGTATTTATGGGATCAAAAGCGAAAACTGCATTGTCATTCTGAAAGCAGTGAAAAATCTCAAGCATACAATGATAAACTGGTATTTGAGATTCTTCTCCCGATCTACCGTTAGCAGATACCTAAGTGTCACGGTGGGAAGGTAAATCGGGATCAGAAAAACCTGTACTTTATTTTTAGGTATGCAATACTGTAGTAAGCCATATTTAAGGAACTGTAATTGTCTTCTGGATACCGAACTAAATCGGGTAAGGCAACAATTTTTTCTACTCGTGAATAAATGATTTTGTCATTCAAAGTATATTGAAATTATGAGGATTATTAACCAATTTTCACTAAAATGTAACTATGTTTTATCCATTCTGCTTTTCATGTCAGTTCCTGAAATGATTTTTGGGGAAGAGAAACAAATCTCCCTTCAAACGGTAACAGTTAACAATCTCCAATTTCAATGTAGAACAGGAGGATTGAAAAACACAGGAGACGGAGTCATTCTTTTGCATGGATTTCCCGAAACATCACATATGTGGATTGACTTGATTCCCCTAATGGTTTCTGAAGGATATCGAGTAGTCGCTCCGGACCAAAGAGGATATAATCCCGGCTCATTACCCAAAAAAAAGTCAGATTTTCTAATAGATAAACTTTGTGACGATATTTTTCAAATTGCAGACAAGTTTGAGTTTGACCGCTTCCATCTGGTAGGTCACGATTGGGGTTCCAGTGTGGGTTGGGCAATGCTTACAATAGACACGAAACGAATTTTAAGTTGGAGTGCTCTTTCCGTACCGCACTTGAAAGCATTTATGGATGCTTACAATTCCGATGATGAGCAAAAAAAGAAAAGCAGATATGTCAGTTTTTTCAAATTGCCATTCCTCCCTGAATTTTATTTCTCCTTTAATAATTATTCAAATTTGAAATCTTTGTGGTATTTCAGTTCTGAGGAGCAAATTGAGGTGTATCTTCAGGCATTTTCAAAAAAGAGAGTTTTAAAATCAGCATTGAATTGGTATAGGGCAAACATTGGATGGAAATCGTCCGATATAATTTTAAAGACGGAAGATGTACCCACACCTACCTTGCTCATCTGGGGAAATCGGGACTCAGCAATTGGAAGGACAGGAGTTGAAGGAAGTGAAAAATATATGAAAGGTCCCTATACCTTTTTAGAAATGGATGCAGGACATTGGCTAATCCAGGAATCATTTGAAGAGGTGTCTGATGCAATTATTGACCATATAAAAAGGAATTCAATCTTAACTGAATGAGTAACATTTTTCATATTTAAATTTCCTTATAATGCCTGAATCAAATCCCGCTCTAACCCTTGCCCTTGCCATGTGTTTTGGAATGTTGATACAGGTAATTTCCCGACACATCAAAATGCCAGGGATCGTATTGCTTTTAGGATCCGGGGTTTTACTTGGACCGGATATGCTGGGACTAATTCATCCTTCCACCATTGGTAAAGCTATGCCAATGATTGTGGGATTCGCAGTAGCCGTCATCCTGTTTGAAGGCGGCATGAACCTGAGGATAAACCGAATAAAACGGGAACAACTTGTAATCCGTCAGCTCATAACCGTCGGAGCGTTGGTCACTGCCATTGGTGGAATCATCGCTTCAAAATTAATTGTCGGGTGGGACTGGAGAAATTCCATTTTGTTTGGAGTCCTCATCATTGTAACAGGCCCAACCGTCATCACTCCTCTTCTTAAAAGACTCCGGTTCAGGAGGTCAGTTTCCACGGTGCTGGAAGCAGAAGGTGTCCTTTTGGATGCCATCGGCGCAATATTGGCTGTAGTTGCATTGGAGGTGGCGTTAAGTCCATCTGGATTGTCTTTTTTAAAGGGAGTATTTCATATCATTTCGAGACTTCTTACTGGTGTAATATTGGGAGCAGCAGGCGGTCTGGGGCTTTCGCTTTTACTTCGAGTGCGGAGGTTTATTCCTGAAACCCTTGAAAATGTATTTATGCTTTCTATGGTTTTTGCTCTGTTTCAAATTTCCAATACCGTCAGTGAAGAAAGTGGTGTAGTTGCAGTTACCGTCGCCGGATTGGTGGTGGGCAATATGAAAACAGCTGTCCGAAGAGAACTCAGGGAATTTGAAGAAGAAATGACCATTCTGCTGATTGGGATGTTATTTATTTTGTTGGCAGCTGATGTTGAGTTATCCCAATTGAATCAGTTAGGGTGGAGGGGAATCACTCTGGTTTTTGTCATCATGTTCATTTTACGACCATTAACAATTTTCGTCGGAACATGGAAATCAAAATTAAATCTCAAACAAAAATTTCTGCTTTCGTGGATTGCCCCCAGAGGTATTGTAGCTGCGGCAGTGGCATCCCTGTTTTCTATGGAATTGGAAAGTCATGGGTACGATGGAAGTCAACTTCAAGCGATGGTATTCCTCCTCATTATTTTAACTGTCCTGCAAGCCGGTTTGACTGGTGGTATAACAGCTTCATTGTTGGGATTAAGAAAAAAATCAGGAACAGGATGGGTTATATTGGGAGTAAATCATGTAAGTCGAGCCATTTCAAAAATTCTCAATACATACAATGTAAATGTATTGTGCATTGATGAAAATCCTAAAGAATGCAAATTAGCTGAAAAAGACAGGGTTCGTGTCCTTTATGGAAATGGTCTGGATTCAAATATCATTTATCGTGCTGAGGTGGACACCAAGGCAGGAGTAATTGGCGCAACACGGAACGAGGAAGTAAATTTCTTGTTTACCAAAAAAGTGAAGGAAACAGCAAAGCTGAATAATCTGCTGGGAGTGGTGAAAAGTGATTCTGAAGGAATTACAACAGAAATGGTATTGGAAATGGGTGGAAAAGTTGCCTTTGGAAGACCATTTGATATCGAAAAATGGAGCATGTTTTTACAAAGAAATCAAGCTGAAATTCAAATTTGGGAAATGAAAGATTCCTCCTATCAATCTTTTGGTCACACTACAGAAAATTCCCATTTTATTCCTCTGATCTGCGTTCGGGATAAGACTGCTTTTCCCGTTGACAATTCAACCAGAATCAAATCTGGAGACCAGTTTCATTTTTTGGTAAGAACCCAACCCAACGGTAATCCGTCTGAAATTCTGAATTCTCTTGGATTTTTTCGGTTGAATACATAAATTTAAATTTTAACTTTCTGATTTCGCAATTGTCTCTTAACTAATCGAAAATGAAACGGTTTATTTTATACCTAATTTTTATCTCTTTATCTTTTGGAGAACTATTACAACCGGAAGATGGAAACCAATTGAATTATATCCATGTCCTTTTTGAATGGGAACAGGAACCGGATGCAGTGGCTTACCGAATAGAAATTTCCACTGACTCAAACTTTTCAAATCCTGAAGTCAGTCACATTGATTCATCCCTCATTTACATTGAAACAGAAATGGTTGAGTGGCAAACAACCTATTATTGGAGAGTTGCTCCACTTAATCAAAATGGGACTTCCGATGAATGGATTGACACTCGAATGTTTTCCACAGGAGAAACTATATCCAATGCTGAAGCAACAATTTATAATGAAAATCTTTATTCAAACGGATTGACAATTTTTGGTGCTTTTTATGATTATTATTCTGCCATTATTGATAAAACCGGAAAGGAAATCTGGAATTCGGAAGAACAACCGTTCATTTTTTACAACACAGATTATTACGGACAATTTTATGGGTGTGAATATATTTCGGGTCAACCGGATGGGAATTTTTATAAGGGAGTCAAATTTTCATTGGATAATGAAATCATCTGGGAAGAGCCTAATGACGAATTTAATCATCACGATATTATTCAACTTCCTAATGGAAATTATTTGGGGATTGTTGAAGTAGAACAATTGGGACCTGTTCCCATCGGAGATTGGACACCCATTTGCTATCAATACTTTGGTGCACTTTGTGATGGTGTAACACCCTTTTTCATCTGGTTTGGGGACAAGTTGGTTGAATGGGATGAGGAAACGAAAGAAGTCCTGTGGGAATGGAATTTTTTTGACCATCTGAGTATGGATGATTATGATATCGAAAACGGAACGTGGTTTGATGCTTTTGTCGCCACACCGCAAAGATATGATTGGACGCATGCAAATGCCCTATGGTTTGATGAAACTGAAAGTGCTGTTTATGTAGCCATCAGGCATTTATCAAGGATTGTAAAAATACATTATCCAAGTGGAGAAATTATCTGGTCCATGGGTGAAAATATGCCTTCCGGTGATGCAGGTTTTGGTCATGACCTGGGATTCAATTTCCAACACTGTTTACAGATATTGGAAAACGGAAACATTCTCACTTTTGATAATGGAAATTTATCTTTCCAATCAAGAGCGCTGGAAATACAGGTAAATGAAGTTGGCGGTGACTATTCCGCTGATATAGTTTGGGAGCACAATTTACCCTCAGAATTATATGGTTCATTTTCCGGTAATGTACAGAAATTAGATAACGGTAATTATTTAATTACAACCATTGGGGAAAGCGGTACATCTTTGGAAATTTCTCCGGACCATGAAACGATTTGGGAAGCAAAATATCATCTTTCTGAGCCCTTGGGAGCAGTGTACAGGTCAAACCGGATTTCAGGTTTGTATCCTTCAGAATTCAGTATTTCAGTGAATGGATTAACAGATTACAATTCGGAGTCTGCAGTATTGCTGCCTATAGGAACTTCCAATCTAAATTTTACCTTGACAAATGAGGGAAGCAATTCAGAATCATTTGAATATGCACTGAACGATGAAGAAGGATGGTTTGTTAATCAAACCGGTTCTGTATTTTTAGAAAATGGGGAATCGCAAACACTTTCTTTTCAAGGAAATATTTGGGATGATCCCAACCCTCATAATTTAAATTTTTCCATTATTCCCATTCATAGAAACGACCTTGCTAAGACAATAGATATACAAGCCTATTCAATCCAATGTGGAGAAGAATTCACCTTCATTAGCGACATCCCCCCTTCCATTACCATTTGGCCTGCTGATTCCTGTTTTTACACAAATGATTTATTAGCTCTTGAAGATGTCATAAGTGAAAATGAATTAAATTCATACACCAGCCCTTTGGAAATGGGAACACAGACATGGATAAACGGCAGACTGAAAAATTGGGTAGCGGATTACAATTTCTCAGGTTCCGGTCTCACTGAACCCATTTCGATTTTACCGGAATCCATTGGGAATTGGACGGAATTATCATACTTAGCCCTACAGTGGAACAACCTTACGGAAATTCCGGAAGCCCTTGGACAACTCACCGGTTTAAGCAGTCTTTACATTTCCAATAATCAATTGGGCGGGTTGCCGGAATCTATTGGAAACTTGACCAATTTATACTTTCTTGATCTTGGATACAACCAAATCGAATCGATTCCGGAATCATTTTGTGATTTGACAAATTTATCTTATTTATGGCTATTCAATAATTTATTATCTGCAATGCCGGAATGCATTTGCAACCTCAATATTGACTGGAGCGGAATAGATGGTGCCTGGTATCCCTATTTTGCTATTGGAGGAAACTACCTCTGTGAAAACCTCCCTGAATGTATTTCTAACAGTGAACATCTGAATACCAGCCTGGATCAATTTATTTACTCCTTTATGGTTGAGGATCCTCAAAATTGCGATTCTCTGGAGGTTGTTTTCCAAACAGATTGGAACCTCATAGGTCTTCCTTTGGAGGTTGAGGACCCATACTACACTGCAGTTTTCCCAAATGCAATTCCGGGAACACTATATCTATTTGACGGAACGTACACCCAAACCCAAGAGTTGATAAATGGTACCGGATACTGGCTCCGCTTTGATGAACAAGCTATGGTAACCATTACCGGAAATTTAATTCAGGAATTATCCATAAATCTTGCTACAGACTGGAATCTCATTTCCGGAATATCCGAAGTGTTGGAAGTTTCTCAGATCACCGATCCTGACAACATCCTCATTCCCGGCACATTTTACGGATTTGAAGACACTTATAATCAGGTTTCTCAATTAGAACCGGGAAAAGGATATTGGGTGAGGACAAATAATTCCGGTGAAATTTTATTGTCCGCTTCTTTAAGGACGACAAATATGATGAAAATTGTACAAGTACCTGAGGATGCTAATACTATCAAATATGGGGATCAGATTCTTTATTTTGGAAATAATATAGAAGTGGAAAATCCGTTGAGCTACAGTCTTCCACCCAAACCCCTAGCACCTTCCACAGACATCCGTTTTTTAGGTGATACCAAACTATGTTCAACAGATGAATGTGTGATTGAGGTGATGAATCCCAATGAAGTTTTTCATATAAATTATGATTTGCAACTTTGTGATAATTTGGAACTTTCGCAAAGTTCAGTTTCCTGCGGATGGAAATTGGTAAATGAAAAAACCGGTAAAGAATACTCTCTTTCTGGAAACGGAAGTATTAAAATTACAGGAAATGTGTCTGAATTGATTTTAAGAAAATCCACCTCACTCCAAACCCCCACTGAGTACTCCCTTTTTCCGGCACACCCCAATCCATTTAATCCGGTGACCACGATTCGGTTTTCTGTTCCTGTTGTAGATACAAAGCATACCGTGTCTTTACGAGTGTATGATATCACCGGAAAATTAGTTGAAACACTTGTAGATGAAAAACTAACTCCCGGGAACCACAGTGTAAATTGGAATGCGGTCGGATTTTCAAGCGGGATGTATTTTATATTTCTTGAAGGAGATGGTAAACGTCAAATCCAGAAAGTAGTGCTGATGAAATAAGTTGACAATCATCCCTGATTGTCCAGGTCTAGTGTTGATTGATGTCCTTTTACCCTTGAAAGGTCAAAAACTATATTTCAATTCAAACCGCAAATGTGAAAAATTTTCCATTTGATTAAGGCGGTAGTTTACTCCATCATGGTGATTGTCATTTCCAGTAATTTGAGTCATCCCTGATATTAATTTTAAATCCTGAGTCAGGTCATATTCAATTGTAATACCGACTATTTTTCCCAACAATTTTATTTTTTTCGGATCCAGTGGATCATATATATCCATCATGCTCAAAAAGCCGATCTTTAATTGTTCTTCCAGTAAAGTTTTTTCCAAACTGAAGGTCAGGGCTTTTTTCATTAATGCGGCGATGGGTGTTCCCATTCCTGGGGAAAAGAAATTTCGTGGGTCAATTTCATCTGCAGAAATTTCCAGTGCGGGGATATCCACATCTTCATCTAAAGGAAGTTCTCCAGATTGGTAATTCAACGTGTCATAACTGAAAAATTGCCCCACTATAGTTACATCCCAGGGAAGTCCATATTCAACCTGCAATGTCATTTGATAGTAATCTGCTTGTTCAATTAATGGATATTCATATGCTAAATAATTAAAGTGTTCACCAAAAGCAGGGTCCGGATTGTTTCTTGTTATGCTGGTGTTTTGATCCTTGGTCTGGAAAAATGCATAATCTCCCCGTAATATCAAATCACCAAAAAGAAACGTTCCCCCTATTCCCTGCATTTGGGTTTTTCTGAATCCGAATACTATATCAATATTTGGACTTCCGGTTTGAGATTCATTCCGGAAAAACACATTGATTCCCGAAAGGTTAAATATACGGTCATATCCGTTAAACAAACTCAACCGTATATCTCCGTAGTCATGAGAATATTCAAGAAAACCACCATATTCCATTGGGTTTTTTTCTATGGGAAATATTTGATATTCTTCAGGAACAACAGGAAGCCTGATGGGAAATTCCGGATCGTTTATGGGAACCCTGTTGGTATGGTGGAAGGAAGATATTGCCCCACTCATTTTCCAATTACCAAAATACATATCAATCGCCGCTGAATAAGAACCGAGTTTTCTGTCCGTTCCCTGGAAAAATAAATAATAATAATCGTAAGCGTTTACCACATCAATTGGACTGTTTTCATCCACACTGCCCCAGGTATGAATTTGTTTCCCCACCCGGACTTCACCAAAATCCGTGTACCACGCCATATACAGTTCCCGCAGATCCCACAGAAAATCCTGGGGGTTGCTGTTGGATAAAAAGTGAGTATGTCTCCGGGGAGAATACTCCATAGCTAAATTTCCGAAAATTTCCATATTTTCATGTTGATGCTGGATATGTATTTCCGCAATCCTATATGGGAGATTTATCAGGTGATTATCATTCAGAGCAGATAGATAATAAAAATCCAGTTCACCAGTATATGAGGTTTGACATAAACTCTTAACGGGAATAATCACTACAAGTAAAATGAGTATTTTACCTATTAAACAAATATTCATGAATGTCTCCAATTTCATTTCAACGCCTCATTCAGCCAGTTTAAAACTTCAGTTCCTTGAACTTTCCAGGCTCTTTCTAATGCCCAATTTGGGAAATCACCCCTCAATTCTCCGTTCCATACATAGGTTACCTTTGTTTTTCCTTTTTCAGTTGGGGTAAGTCTCCATTGACCACCGGCATTAATGAGCCGAACATAATTTTTCCTTACAGGAATTTCTATTTCGTTATCAGCAGTGAAAGTATATGTAAACTCATTTTCTGTTTTGTTTGAAACATATCTGACGATATAATCACGACCTGAAAACGGAAAGGGCATATCCAGGCTGATATGGACAATGTCATTTGAAAGAATGACCGCTTCTTCAATCCTTCTAAAAACACTGGGATAATTACCTTTGTCTTCAATGATTGTGGATATTCGTTTTAATTCAAATGGTAGTATCTTTTCTGCCTTACACCATTGAATGTCATCTTTCATCGTCCAACCTATCCATACATCTGACTCTTGTAGAACATTCCAAGATTCAAAGATAGTGGGTACAGTAATTTCTTTAGAAAATCCAACCGAATTAAAAACCAATTGAAGTAAAAAAGTTAGTTTGTAAGTCACAGTATTCAATTATCTGTTAAAAATGTATCATAAATACAAGAGCAATCATTTTTAATCTGTTCCTTTGATAATCCGAATTTTTCCAAATCATATTTATGTTCACTTTTGAAATTACGCTGTCTGTCTGCCGTTTTGCGGATAGAATTTAATAATTCTTCATCAGGAACATGGTTTATAAAATCTAATATATTTTCCATCAAATCCTCGAAATTATTCATCATTTGATCATATTGTACAACCATGACTTTTTCTTTTTTAACATTATTGTTGATCCAATCATCATGAAACCGGAGAAGTAATTCAACCAAAGCTTTGTATAACCTACGAATAAAACGGTTTCGTTTTTCTTCAGCTAATTCCCAGAATCCAAATTTTTTATCCAGAACACCTGTTACCAGACTTAAACCTGATGGAATGACCTTTAACGGATCCCGAACCATGTATAAGATTTTTGCATCAGGAAAATGTTCCTGAAACTTTGGCATATTAGCGCTTACAGAAAACAATTTTCCCACAATTCTTTCCTGTTTTGAAGAAACAAGATTTCGTTTCCAGATTGAGGAAAGCCAGTTAAAATCTCTTTTTGATATATCTCGTTGACGGGGATCAAACCAGTGAAACACATCATCCTCTGCCCATGACAGAATAAATCCATACAGAAAAAACCCATCCAGATATCGAAATAAAATGGAAGCATCGTCTGTTTCCACAGACTGCAGGCTGGTTTTATGTGCAGCAGTAGAGTGATGTCTGGTGGGGCTGAAAAGTTCCAATACGGGTAATAATGGTTTAATGAGTCTTTGAAGGGTCAGTGAAGGATAGAGTAATTGCCATAGTTCTGACCCAGTACCAATTTTCTCATCCACCATAAAACGATGAAGAAAGGTTGTTCCTGACCTTGGATTCCCCACAATTACCAACGGATCAGTTACTTTTCTGTTGTTAAGTGAAAACCAAAATATCCTATCCAACATCATTCCCAATCCAACGATTAAACGTAAAGTCCCTATCAAAATACCGGAAATGACGGGGCTTAACCATGTACCAAAGGCAGTCCCAAGGGTTAGATAAACTTTTATTACTCGATGAAAAATTG
>CAZFKU010000033.1:0-15593 GCA_964518835.1 uncultured bacterium | reverse complement strand
AGATTCAACAGAAATAATAATTTCCTCTCCAATCAAGGAGGAATATTTAAATCTTTATAATTCTGCATTAGAGGGTAACTAATTTCCACCTCTTTGTAAAAAAGTGGGGATGGGGTAAATTGAAGAGATGAAGAGAAGGAGTCAACAATGAAACAATATTTTACAGGATTTATTATTCAAAAAAGGAAAAAAGAATATGAAACATAAAATTCCAGATGTCTCAAGAATATTCAAAGTGTCTGCTCCATATTCCTATGTTGTACAGCAAGGAAATATGCTCTATGTATCAGGAATAGCAGGTATGGATTATGAGAAGGGCGAATTAGCAGGTACTGATTTTGAATCACAAGCTAGAAAATCTTTTGAAAACATTTCAAATTTGCTTGTCGAATGTGGAAGCGGTATGGACAAGGTTGTAAAAACTACTGTGTTGTTATGTGATGCAAAAAACTTTGTAAAACTTAATGACTTGTACACAGAGTTTTTTCCAACAAATCCACCTGCTCGTTCAACACCAATAGTTGGGCTACCATTAGATACACTTCATATATCAATCGACTGCATTGCTTATATTGCATGAAAAAATATCTATTCATTGTTTTAATGGTTGGGGTTGGTTTTGGGTAAACTGAAGACTGGATATACAGCCCCACACTCGTGGGGTTTTTGTTTTCCACCTCTTTGTAAAAAAGTGGGGATGGGGTAAATTTTCAATATTAATTTCCTTTGATGGTAAAAAATATTTATGTAAATATTTACTGTGGAAAAACATCAGTTAAAAACAATAATCTCAACGGAAAGCCCGACTCTGTTCAAACCTCTTTTAAATGAATTTCTAACCGTAGGATGGATTGTTTCAAAAAACAATTCAGATACATCTGCAGAACTGTACTTTCCTAAGAGAGATGGTGCAATAATCGAATTGTATTCTAATGGATTGATGAAATCTTTTTCCAAAATCAATAAAATTGGAGACAAACACGGTGAGTTCAAATCCTATTTTGAATCAGGTAGAATACAGGAGAAAAAACAATTTCGTGAAGGAATTCAACATGGAAAATTTTCTATAACCAATGAAGCCGGTATCGTCACTCAAAAAGGTGAATATAGAAACGGGCAGGAAAACGGACGATGGATTGATTTTTTTTATAATGGTAAAAAACGGTATGAAGGACATTGGAAATCCGGTATAAAAAATGGGGTCTTCCAATGGTGGTATTCAAATGGCAGTTTAAAGGAAAATGGAAAATTTAAGGATGGGCAAAAAACAGGTGAGTGGAATTCCTGGTATGATTCAACCAACAAAAAGGAAAGCAATCATTTTAAAAATGGGATTCTTACCGGACAATCAAAACTCTGGTATGAAAACGGAAATGTGAGTGTAAAAGGATCCTATCAAAACGGTAAAAAAGAGGGTATCTGGACAAAATTTTACACAAACGGAAAAAAGCAGGAAGAAATTAATTATGAATCCGGCTTAAGGAAATTTTATCATCAAAATGGTAAAATGATACAGAAAGAATTTTACAAGGATGATTTACTCCACGGTAAACAGATTCAATGGTTTACCAGCGGGCATAAAAAATCTGACGGTTCTTTTGCCCATGGACAACAAAATGGTACCTGGGAAACCTGGTACGACAATGGTAAAAGGAAATCCCTGACTACATTTAAAAATGGGATTCACCATGGAAAGATAAGGTCATGGTACCCAGACAGCAGGAAAAAAGAAGAGGGGAATTATACCAACGGAAAAAAAGACGGTCTATGGAAAAGATGGTCCCGAACCGGTGCATCAGAATCTGAAATTGAATATCAAAAAGGATTGCGCCATGGACTGTTTAAACAATGGTTTCCCAATGGTCAATTAGCATTTGAGATTAGGTATGAAAATGGAAAATATCACGGCGAATGGTCAGAATGGCATGAAGCAGGAAAAAGGAAAAAAACACTAAATTACAATCACGGTATCCAAAATGGATTGTGTAATCACTGGCACGAAAACGGGATAAAAAAAGTGGATTGTTTTTATAAAAACGGGGAGATGAGCGGAAAATTTACCGAGTGGAATTCCTCCGGGGAAATCATTAATGAATTTACCTATCAAAGGGGAGTTGTCACATGAAATCAATGACCAATCACCAATTTGGGAATTATCCTTTCAATATAATATTAACTTAACTTCAGAGAAAAAATGAAACAAACTCAATCCTATATCAATACCTTAATTTTAATATCATTATTTATTTTTACAGTCTATCATGACCGTTCAAAAATCACGTATCCCAAAACCAGAAAAGTGGATGTGGTGGATACATATCATGGTGTATCCGTTGAGGATCCTTATCGCTGGTTGGAAGATGATCAATCCATGCAGACAAACCGGTGGGTGAAAGCTCAGAACAGGACCACAGAAAAATTCCTGAGAAAAATCCCATTTAGAAAAAAAATTAAAAACCGATTGACAGAGTTAAACGATTATGAGAAGTGGGGGACACCGTTTCAGGAAGGAAACAAATTTTATTTTTATAAAAATGACGGCCTGCAAAATCAATGGGTACTTTATCGTCAGGATAATTTGAATACAGAACCGGAAATTGTATTAAACCCAAATACATTTTCTGAGGATGGAACTGTTGCTTTGAGAGGAACTTATTTTTCAAACGACAGCAGATATCTTGGATATGGTGTCAGTTCTTCCGGCTCAGATTGGAAGGAATTTTATGTTCTGGATTTGAATACACATCAATTACTGAATGATCATATTCAATGGATAAAATTTTCCGGAATGGCATGGACTGAAAACGGATTTTACTATTCTACTTTCCCGAAACCTGACGAAGGTGATGAACTGTCCGGGACCAATGAAAACAGTAAGGTTTTTTATCATGAATTGGGGACTGATCAAAATACCGATATTTTGATTTTTGCAGATCCGGAAAATCCCAGACATTCTCCTTATGTAAGTACAACTGACGATAATCAATTTCTTATTCTTTATCAAACCAAAGGAACCCATGGAAATACGGTTGCAATCCAGGACCTGAACAATCCAGATTCTCCCTTCATTTCTGTTGTTTCAGATTTTGATGGGGAACATGGTATTATCCATAACAACGGAAATACATTTTATATGATGACAGATAGAAATTCACCGAAAAAAAGACTGGTTTCATTCACATTAAATAATTCTGATATAAGCCATTGGATTGATATTCTTCCCGAGAGTGAACACACTCTACAATCAGTTTCATTTGCTGGTGATAAACTCATCGCTATTTATATGGTAGATGCCCAGGACAAAGCATTTGTCCATACCCAAAATGGTGAATTTATTCAAGATGTTGAACTCCCGGCACCGGGTAGTTTAGGTGGGTTCGGTGGAAAAAAATATTCCAAAGAGGTGTTTTACAGTTTTGAAACCTTCAATCAACCCAGAACCATTTACCGATTTGATCTCACATCCCTGACTTCTGAGACTTACCAAACGTCCGGAGTTACATTCTCACCGGAGGAATATGTGACCTCACAATCATTTTACCCCAGTAAGGATGGAACTCAAATTCCTTTATTTATAACTCACAAAAAGGATATTGAATTGGATAACTCAAATCCCACCCTCCTTTACGCTTATGGTGGATTCAATATCAGTATGCAGCCGTTTTTCAGTACAGGGAATATTGTTTTATTAGAAAATGGTGGTGTTTACGCCCTGGCATGCTTGAGAGGCGGCGGAGAATATGGAGATGCCTGGCACAAAGGAGGAATGCTGGAAAATAAACAAAATGTGTTTGATGATTTTATCGCAGGAGCAGAATACCTGATTCATTCCGGTTACACATCTCCGGAAAAACTTGCAGTCCGTGGTGGCTCTAACGGAGGGTTGCTCATTGGAGCGGTTATCAATCAACGTCCGGAACTGTTCAAGGTAGCATTTCCTGCTGTGGGAGTGATGGACATGCTCCGATATCACCAATTTACCATAGGTTGGGCTTGGGCGGTGGAATTTGGTAGCAGTGATGATCCGGAACATTTTCAAAACCTGTATTCCTATTCTCCCCTGCACAATATCAACTCAGAGGCAATTTACCCCGCGACAATGGTCACTACTGCTGATCATGATGATCGGGTTGTTCCTGCTCATTCCTTTAAATATACAGCTGCACTTCAAGAAAAAAGAGGTGATAATCCCAATCCACTATTGATAAGGATCGAAACGAAGGCAGGGCATGGTGCCGGGAAGCCTATCACAAAATATATTGAAGAACAGGCGGACATCTGGTCTTTCATGTTTTACAATATGGATGAGGAAATTGATTATTAATGTTCGATATATCTTCATATAAAAACTGGTTTTTAATCATTCCGTTATTGAATGTTGCTTTATCATCCGGGATTCATAATGGTCAGCAGGAAAATTTCAATACTACTTTTGAAATAGGTGCTGGGATTGGTTATTTCATGCCCAGAACTGATTTTTCCAATTCACATTCATTTACCATGGGCGGATTGTGGAAAATGTCTCATTCTTATGGAATCAGGTTTACTATTTTAAATACACAATTATATCAGGATTCCGGGGACAGTTCCCGACATTTTCTTCAATTTGGACCGGGGGTAGAATTCTCTTTTAAATCCCGGGAAAAAGTTAAAGGATATACGTTAATTGATGTTGGGTTTATCGATGATGAAAAAGATGCCCTCTTCATTTTTGGGATTGGAATGAAATACAAAATGAATGAAAAATATTCAATGAATTTTGAATTGAGGGATTATCATAAAGGTGTTGGAATTCCCTTCGTCACGTTCCCGAGAAGTCAAGCCGGAATTCGTGGTGAGGGTGGCTCGAAATATTTGGATTTTCAAATGCGATTGCATTATTTACTTTAGAGATAAAAAAGGGTAGAAAAATGAAAGCAGGAATAGTCAAAGAATACGATAAGAACAGAGGATTTGGATTTATTATTGGAGACGATGGAGAGGATTATTTTCTCCACGTCAGCGGTCTCCGGGAACATCTTAAAAACCGAGGATTAAGAGAAGGTCAGCGGGTGTTGTTTGATGTAGATTTTGATATGAAGGGAGATCGGGCAGTTAATGTGAGAATAAAATAAGTTTTAATCCGTTATAAACTCCCTAATTATTCTCATAACAGAAACGGGAATTTTATGTTTTCCCTCATAAGTAATGAACTCAACTTTTTGACCAAGTTCAGTGCACACGTTTTTTAATTCATTTCCTTTTTCAATTGGGACAATTTCATCTTTAGTCCCGTGCAAAATTAGGATGGGACTGAAATTTTCTTTTGATTTAATTCCTGAAAGTTCAACAAATTCCTTTCTTACAAAACCTGCTATGGAAATGACTCCGTTCAATTTGGAATCTAAATACAACCCTGCTCCGGCTGAAAGAGCAGCACCCTGAGAAAAACCTAAGAGAAAAATTTTAATTTCGTCTCCCATTTCTCTTCTGAAATATTCGACGATTTTTTCTATAATTCTAATTGGGAACATTAATTCCTTTTTTGAATCTGGTGGTTTATCATACCATGAAAATCCTTTTGGGATTTTCTGTGCCTTGAATGGTGCCCGTGGTAAAACCCAAAGTGAATTGGGACACCTCACTCCGATTGATACGGGAATCAGAGATTGTTCATCTCCGGTCCAGCCATGGAGACCAACAACCACTATATCAGTTTTTTCCCCAAACTGCTTAAATTGAAATTCAGTTTCAGGTAATTCAGACCTCAATTCAGGATAATCTATTTCTCTCATATTCCTCCATCCGAAAAACAAAATCGTCTTCTCCCTCAGCTTGAAGCAGTGGACTGATTTTTATGTTTTCCTCAATTGAACAGTAAGGTTTTGGTCCGTAATCATGTCCTGGAAAAATAGTCAAATTTTGAGGCAGTGTTAATATCTTCTCATAAACAGATTTGAATAACGTTCTCACATTGGAACCTATGCTGATTGTTCTCCCCGTTCTACCGATGAAAACCGTATCACCGGTAAACAAAGAATCATATAAGAGGAAACAGCAGCTGTCCGGATAATGCCCGGGAGTGTGCAAAACCTTGATCTTTAATTGATTTAAATCAATGAACTCCTCATCTGAAACCAAAATTTTATTTTGACTGAATTTGGTATAGGAAGATTCCTCATGAATATAAATTGAAGTATCTGGATTTTCGGTCACATATTGACCAAGATAGGCAATATGATCTCCATGTGTGTGGGTAATAAAAATTCCCTTGATTTTATCTCTGAATTCATAGGGAATATTCTCAATAGAGACAGAAGCATCAACCGTCCACACATTTTCTGTATCAATTGGCTGAATCAAATAAGTAATATTTTTATCATAACCACCTGTAAATGTGTGGATAGTGAAAAGTTCTTTATTTATTGTGAACGACATGATAAATCAATATGTTTTTACACGGATTCAGGTTATTTTCTGAGGGAAAATTAACTGATTTTTATAGTAATTACCTTTTTAATTTCAGGGAAATATCATGCGTAAAACAGCCATTTATCTTATTGCCGGAGGAACCATACTACTGGTGCTGAAATTCATCACCATTATTTTAAAATTTCTTACATCTCATCCACTTATTGGTTTGGGAATTGTCATTATTGTTGCAGGGATTATTTTATTCCTCCTTGATATTTATCAGGAAAATCAACGCTCCAAAGGGAAAGAAACATTTAGAGGTATTACAAAATGATCCTGGTCACAACCGAAACAGTTGCAGGATACACCATTACTGCTGCCCTTGGAACGGTCATAGGCAATACAATTCGGGCACGACATATTGGCAAAGATATCAGCGCTGTTCTTCGGTCTGTTGTTGGCGGAGAGATAAAGGAATATACCGGTATGCTGGCGGAATCCAGAGAGCAATCCATTCAGCGTATGAAAGAACGAGCAAAAGAACTTGGGGCAGATGGTATAGTGGGAGTCCGCTTCCAGACATCCATGATTTTACAGAGCACTGCTGAACTGCTGGTTTATGGAACAGCGGTTAAATTATCAAAAAACTGAACCTCATCTTTAAGGATATAAATTGAAAAGGATCTTTTTAATTCCAATCCTGTTATTCACGGGTATTTCCTGTTCAAAAAACAGCAGCAGTGATTCCGGTTCTGTGGACCTTACCACAAAAATGGATTCAATCAGTTACGGGATGGGTGTCAATCTTGGCTCGTCCTATAAAAGACAGGAGTTTGACATCAATCCTGATTTATTTTACGATGGGTTTGTGACCAGCTATAAAGGTGAAGATCCTAAATTAAGTGAAAATGACACAAGACAGATGCTCCGGGATTATTATATGGAAGTGCGTATGAATAAATCGGAACAGCAGAAAGTTTTAGCCGAACAGAATAAATCTAAAAGTGAAAAATTCCTGGAGAAAAACAAAACCAAAAAGGGTGTAGTTGAACTCCCAAGCGGACTCCAGTATAGAGTGCTTCGTTCCGGTTCTGGAAAAAGTCCTAATGTGAATGAAAGTGTAAAAGTACACTATACCGGAAAACACTTGGATAACACAATATTTGATAGTTCTACTGATAATGAAGAACCAATTGAATTTAGCCTTCGATCTGTTGTTAAAGGTTTGTCTGAAGGGTTACAGCTCATGAAAGTGGGTGCAAAATGGGAGCTTTTTATCCCACCGGAACTGGGCTACGGCAGAAGAGGCAGCGGTGGCAAGATAGGTCCCAACGAATGTTTGATTTTTGAGGTGGAATTAATTGATATTGTCTCTAATTAACTGAATCCTGCTAAAAGTTCTTCCGTTACATCCCAAAGTTTTTTTCTTGATTCTACATTCCTAGATTCAGGTGAACTTTCTTTTACCTTTTTATTATAATAATATTTTCCACTGATTTCCTCTACTTCAGAGGAAGAGGAAAGATAAACACTTGTTTCCGCACCTTCCTCCAAATTTATGGCTTTAAGTTTTTGAGCCAGTTTTAAAAAAGCAACTTTATAACCTGAATTATTATGTCCGAATTTACTTGCTACAAATCCGGGATGAAGACAATTGACGGTGATTGGTTTTTCCTCAAGTCTATCTGCCAGTTCGTAAGAATATAAAATGTTCATGAGTTTTGACTTCTTATAATTTTCATACCCTCCATAGGGCTTTACACCTTGAATATCCTCAAAATTTATATCAGTACCAAAATGTGCATCGGAAGCTACATTTACAACACGGGTACCACTTTCTGAATTCAAATTATTTAGCAGCAGCTTAGTCAATAAAAAATAACTCAAATGGTTCAGGGCAAATGTGGTCTCAAACCCTTCCGATGTATAGGTCTCTTCAAAAAATGCTGCTCCTACATTATTTAATAATACATCAATAACAGGGAATTTGTTCTGGATTTCTCCTGCCACTCTTTTGACTTCTGACATGAGTGATAAATCCGCATTGAAATAATGAATTTCGGGATTCCCTGTTTTTTCAGACAATCCCCTGACAACACTTTTACCCTTTTCTTTATTCCTCCCTAAAATACCCAGTGTATATCCATTTTCAGCTAAAACTTCAGCCGTTCTTTTACCGATTCCATCGGTTGCACCGGAAATAACACAAACTTTTGGCTTCACGCCTGTTTAAACAGCTTTCCCCACTACACTATAGAGAAATCCCAGTGCCAGTAAAATAAAAGTCAATGCAATAATCTTGACCAGCAATCCCAATGCACAAACGCCTACTGACCGCATGGTGGATTCATAATCAAGTGCCTGCCGAACCGCAACGATCATAGCTGCAAGCATCCAGACTGTAGCAATAAAATCAATCGCTCCGTCAAATGGTAAAATTAATTTAAAAATCCTGATAACTCCCGGTGCGCTACTGTATCCAATAGTTCGTAAAAGTTCACCATGGTCTGCAACGGTCTGAGGTTCGGGCAGCAGTTTTGTACCGATAAGAAAAACGATGAATGCCCACACATACCAACTGATCAGTTCACCTATTGTTGCGGTAAATAAATCACCAAGACCCATGGACCATGACCCAATTCCTGCAGCGATGCTGGAAAGTATGACAACCACCATGGCTTCAGTCAGCAGGGTTTTATCCGCTTCCACTTCTTCATAGAGATCCACATCCAGCTTCGATGCCCTGAACATGCGGTTAAAAATTGTAAAGCTCATATAATTCCTTTTTTGATTTTAATTTTTAAAATGTCTATATGGTTTTGTGATTGATTTGTTTCACATTTATTTTGCGGATTGAAAATTACTCATTTTCACTTTTCAGTGATTTGACCTTTTTCAGTAAATAATCCGATATATTTGATAATTTCCTGACCTCTTTTTTCAGATTGATTATTTCGATCAATACATAAAGCAGGAAGAGGAATGCTCCCACTAATATTGTTGTCAACATGGAACTCATTTTTCAATTCACCGATTTAAATAAACGTTTTTTAATGCTCTGACCTATTTCAATAATACAATTTTCTTTGTTAATTGATGGGTCCCATCAGTCAACAAAACAAAATATACTCCACTGGAAAATCCGGTTCCATTCCATTTTACGGTGTGAATTCCTGAAGATAGTTTTTCATTCACAAGGGTCTCAACCAATTTTCCGGTGATATCATAAACCTGTAAAGACACATTGTGGTTTCCCACTGCAACAGAAAATTGAATCATTGTTACCGGATTAAACGGATTTGGATGTGCCGGAAAGAGAACGAACTCAGTTGGAGTTTGTGAAGCGGTGGATTTTCTTAAAATCAATTCAGAAATATCACCAGTAATTTCTAATTCTCCAATTCCGGACAGAGTGAATTGTTCATGGTTTTTTTCATTTACCAACATCCAAACAGGAGCACCTTGCGAAGGTGGAACTTCTCCTGATTTTATCGGGAGACCTTCGAAAGGTTGGATATTATAGGTTATTTGCAGGACTTCTGTTGAGTTCATAACCTCAATCAAACATTCGTCTGTTGTGCAGAGTTTTGTGTCACCAGAAAAACGGATGTCTTTTCCACCGGTTGGTGGTTTGGGCGGTAGGGTGTAACTTAATGTGTTGATAGTGGAATTTTCACACCCGAAGTACAAGGACATTTTTCCAAATGAAATCGAGTTTAAATTTTCATCCTGGGAAGATTGTTTTATTCTATTTTGAGTGTTATTCGCTGAAAGTAAAATACTCCCATCTTGAATTGCATTGATCCAATATCCTTTCCCGGGGGATAAAACATCCGAAGAAAAATACGTACCGTTAAAACCATAAACGGTTCCGGGAACCAGAATATTTTGGGGATCATAAATCCCGCTGACGGACACGGTGGAAGAAATTCCTGATATGAGATTCCAACCTTCTGTCAGATTAACCACATTCGTTTCTACAGTATTCCCGGATAAAACTATAGATTCATCTTCATCAAAATATAGCCAGTAACCACTTCCAAATTCTAATACTGAAGCATCGGTGTAGGTCCCGTTAAATGAATAGAGCGTACCGGGAGAAGACTGAGGAAATACGGATTCCACTAATGTATCTTCAATTTCAAAAGGAAGTCCTACTAAATTCCATCCTTCCTGAATGGTAAGTGAAACTACCTGCGGACTTTCTCCAAAATAATAATATCCAAAAAGGATCATCATCTCATCTGTGCTTAAAAAACCAAATTCCAGAGTTTCGTCGGTCCAGTTATCGTATGTTGCTTCGAGAGTTAAACCCTGAGTCAATTCCAAATACAGCGGCGGTTCCAATTCCAAAATGGGAGGATGCGCCCAGTCATTTGCAACATATATCAGTTCCCCGTCTTGTTCTCCACCTTCTACATATACTTTGAATTCCAGCATATGTTGATGTGCATGACTGAATAATTGAAATATAGAAATTGGTTCAGGAAACATATTTCCAATCCAAAACGTTTGAGTGAGAGTTGTAACCTGATTGGGTGGTAAATTAATATCCCCATTATTCATCATTAGAATATTCGCTTCTTTGACCACCTGTTCTGGTTCCAATGTATGAAGATTCAGATAGACCTCCCCAATCATGGTTGTATCAGAATAATTCACATAATGGGAATTTAAATCAAACCCCAGGTTTGGGTTCATCCTGAGTGCAACACCAGGGGGGAAATGATAATCCAAGTGGGGCCATTGAGTTCCTACACCAAACTGATGAAATGCCATCTGAACCATGTTTTCCTGAATATAATTTCCATCCTCATCCCGCAAATCCCTAAAGACAAATGGTTCGGGATACAACACCTCCGGCATGTTTTGTCCGAAGGTATAACCAATAAAATGGTGGCTCCCGGGACGCATATTTATTTCTACTTTTTTAATAAAAATATCTTGGGATTCTTCAATAGGATGGTAATAAAAAAACTCTCTGTCCAGCCCTGAAGAAATTTCAAATGGACCTAAATGAAATTGAATTCCCTGCTCCGGAGGTGATAAAATTTCAAAAACCGGAGGTTCGTACCGGGTTGTATCCTCAAACAATAAAGTGTCTGCGACTTCACCTTCTTCCGGAGCACCTCCTATAATCCATTCCCTGATGAAATCAAGTTCTCCATTCGTCAAAACCGGAAGTCCAAGAGGCATGATCGCTCCGTAATAAGGGTGATCAGTATAAAAATGCTCGTGGTCCGGAGCGTTAATTTTTTCCCACATGAAACTGGTATAAAGACTGGAAAGACCTTCCGTTCCCACTCTCAAAAGTCCATCGGACATTGCGGCTGAGTTATGTGGAAATGCGTTCACCAGTTGAGCATAAGCAACATCTTCTGTAAGAATCAGGTTGGATTGTTCAGCAAAGGATGAACCTTGAACATGGCAGCCGATGGTGCAATTTATATCCAGAATTTCAGATTGAATGATATCCCAAGTGGAATTATTCTGAGAATAGACAACATTCACAAATAAAATGAATAAAAATAGGGAATTTTTCATACAATTTTCTCCAATCCTGAGTCAAATTCAATTAGGTTCTTTTTGGGATAAGTCCCATTCTGATTTGTCAGTTTATCCCCGCCAAAAATGTTGGGGTATATTAATTGAAGGTTGAAAATAAAATGGAAAACCTGAATAGTCATTTTTAATGGGTATTTTTAAGAATATAATCACATTGGGTTTTATCTCCCATTGCGAGTGGATTCATTCCCTTTCCGGTAAAATGACATTCATTGTGGGGAACGGTATTGAGATTTTGTTTTGAGCAAATTGTTTATAAATATCCGTATTTACTGAATCAACCGTTCTTCCTCTGATCTCCGGTTTATAAATCCAAAACAAAAGCTGCAGTTTCAAACCTGAATCTGCAAATTCTCTAAATCGTACTCTCGGTTCAGGGTGATCCATAACATTGGAATTTTCCACTGCAATTTTTTTCAACAATTCCTTCACCGAGTCAATATCCGATCCATAAGATACTTGGAGAGTGATTCTCACCCTTTCTATATCCTCCGGTCCTCCGCTTTCATTCACAATTTTTGAAGATGCAATCACTGAATTGGGAATGGTTATTTCAATATCATCCCGTGTCATAATGCGGGTGGAGCGGATACCCATATACTTTACATATCCCCTTTCACCCGTGTCCAGCAAAATATAATCTCCTTCCTTGAATGGAGAATCTGCCATGAGGAAAATACCGGCAAAGAAGTTTGCAACGGTGTCCTTTGCTGCTAAGCCCAAAACAACACCCAGCACTCCTGCTGATGCCAGCCACCCGTTGATATTTATATTCCAGCTCAGACATATAAAATAAGCACCGAAAATTGTTATTAATATTTTCCCCAAATTATTGAATAACGGGAGTGTCTTATTTTGTAAAAGTCTGCTGGAAGTACGATTGGATGCCCATTCCATAGACAGGACAAAAATTCGAATCATTATTACGAGCCAAATTAAAATCGTAATAGTCTTGAATAATCCCACCAGACCAAAATCTATATAATCGGGAAAACCAGCCCGCTTGACTGCAATAGACAGCCCAATGAAAATGATGGAATAAAAAATCGGACGATGTAACAGGTCTACTATTTTATCATCCAAGTTTGTCTGGGTTTTCGACACAAATCTTCTGAAAATCCTGGTGAAAAATACATCGGCGAGTTTTGCAATAAAAATTGCGCCAATGGCAATTAAGGCAGTTTGCACTAAAGGATAGCTCAGAAATGGTAGTAAATTATCTTGTATCCAATTCATAGAAGTGCAGAATATAGAAAAAATATGATTAGAATATTGTATTTAAATATGACAAACCAAAATCTATAATTAAATTTTGTAATGGAAAAACGAGAATTTGATATTGTAATCTGGGGAGCTTCAGGCTTTACCGGAAATCTGGTGTGTCAATATTTAGTTGAAAATTATGGAGTTTCTGAGCATTCCCAATTACAATGGGCAATTGCCGGACGAAACCGTGAAAAACTGGAAAAAGTTCGAAATGGTTTAAAAATCGAACATCCAAAAATTTTACAGATCTTAACCGGAGATAGTTTTGACCTTGAATCGCTTACTAAAATTACCTCCAACACTAAAGTGATTTTATCTACCGTTGGACCTTATCTTAAATATGGACTTTCACTGGTTGAAGCCTGTGTACAGACTCAAACTCATTACTGTGATTTGACAGGTGAAATTCCATTCATCCATCAAACTATGGAAAAATTTCATGATTCTGCAGTTTCTTCTAAAGTCAAAATTGTACATTCATGTGGATTTGATTCAGTTCCGTCCGACCTGGGTGTATTGATGCTTCAAAATGAAGCAATCAAAAATCAGGAGAAGCCATTAAATAAAATCAGACTTTATGTGAAAAAGATAAAAGGTGGTGTCAGCGGAGGAACCATTGCCAGCATGCTGGAGCTTATGAGAAAATCAAAAGACAAATCCATCAGAAAAATATTGAATAATCCATACTCCCTTTATCCAAAAGGAGTTCCGGTTGGACCCAAACAACCGGATTTAAAAAAAATTGGATGGGACGAAACAATCCATAAATGGGTGGGACCCTTTATCATGTCTCGATCTAACTCTGCTATCGTAAGAAGAACAAATGCACTACTTAATTTTAAATACGGGAATGATTTCATTTATGACGAAGTATCAACTTATTCAATTGGGTGGTTTAGCAGATTTAGAGCAGAAATTAACAGATTGGGACTGGGATTGTTTATCACACTTCTTTATTTTAGATTTACAAAATGTATATTGAAAAACACTATTTTACCAAAACCTGGAGAAGGTCCATCTGAAACATCACGTGCCAATGGGTTATTCATTCTGGAACTAATCGGAAATCAAGATGGAAAAAAATTAAAAGTTACCATATCTTGTAATTCTGATCCGGGATACTCCGGAACCGCTCTCATGATTGCAGAATCAGCTATTTGTTTGGCACAGGATAAAAATTTACCTGATAATTATGGAATTCTGACTCCTTCAACTTCAATGGGAAATGCATTGGTAGACAGGTTAAGAAAAGCGGGAATGGAGTTTGAATATTCAGTTGAAGATTAAATATTGAAGATTTTTTCCTGCAGATATTTTGTTTAAATTTTACAGTGCCTACCATATTTATTATGGTGGACAATCAATCATAAATCTTTATTAACCAATGAATAACAGAATCCCTTTTTCATCTAATCTCTACCCTGCCAGGAAGAAATAAAATGAACCAAAAAGATAAACGAATAAAAAATATCCTGTTTATTGTATGCTCAATCACAATACTATTATCTCAAAATCCATCTATCAACGGCAATCGAGGGATATGGAAAAATTACCTCACTGTGGACGGTATTTCCAGTAATTATATTTATGACGTTTTTGTGGACGATGATAATTCTATCTGGCTATCAACCACGAGTGGAGTGACTCATTTTAACGGAACAACTTTTAATAATTACGGGACAGAATCAGGACTGCCAGCAAGCAATATAAAAAATGTCATCAGAACATCTGCAGGTGATCTTATTGCTGTGTCTGAAACAAATGGCGCATTTCAACTCATAAATGGAGGATTTGAACCCATCACCGGACTCTATGGAAAAACAATATATACATCTGCGGTTGACAGGGACGGGAATCTTGTTTTGACGACTGAAAAGGGAGTGTTTACCCATAAAGATGGAAAATTTAATTCCCATATTAATCTGGGGAGTAAAATCATCACAGCTATTGATAACTACCAGAATGAAGTCTGGTATGGAGGGAAAGGGATGCTTTACGCTGATAATGGGGGTTCGATTAAAGAATATGATCTTTCAAAATTTGTAGGTGATTCAAAAGTAACAAGCATAATAATAACAGAACCGGGACAGGCATGGGCGGGAACACTGCAAGGATTATTCAAAATAAACAGTGGTGATATAACAAAAGCAAAAGGTTCAGGAAAACTATCTTCTAATGTCATTAGATCTCTTTTCATGGGTAATAGCCAGGATCTTTGGGTGGGCACGGATAAGGGACTTTACCGTTATGATGGAAGGAAATTTATCCAGTTAGAATCACCATCCGGAATGGAAAACCGCATCGAAGATCAAAAAGTATATTCAATAATTCTAACCAACGATAGAAAATATTTTATTGGGGCTTTTGGG
>CAZFKU010000032.1:0-15651 GCA_964518835.1 uncultured bacterium | reverse complement strand
GAATTCATTCATCTTTTAATCAAACGATTGCTGCAACGGGGAGGCTTTCAAGCACCAATCCGAATTTTCAGAATATTCCCATTCGTACTGAAGAAGGAAGAGAGATCCGCAAAGCGTTCCAGGCACAAAAGAGAGGGTGGCAGATTTTGTCTGCTGATTATTCCCAAATCGAATTGAGAATCATGGCACATTTGAGTCAGGATCCAAGGCTTTTGGAAGCATTTTCATTGGAGGAAGATATCCATTCAAAAACAGCCGGTGCAATCTATGGAATCCCTCCGAATGAAGTTCGAGCAGAGTTAAGACGAACAGCAAAAGTTATCAATTTCGGCATCATGTATGGTGCGGGTCCTTTTAGAATCAGTCAGGAATTAGGGATACCAAGAGATGAAGCAGAAACCATAATCCAAGCCTATTTCAATGAATATTCGGGGATAAAAAACTACATTGATGAAACTATAGATTATGCCAAGGAACATAAATATGTTTCCACCATGCTGGGTCGCCGGCGTCCTGTTTGGGAAATCGATTCAGACAACCGAATTCGCAGACAAGCTGCGATACGAATGGCAATAAATATGCCTATCCAGGGAACCGCAGCTGAAATGATAAAACTTGCAATGATTGATATTCAAAATGCACTGATTAAAAACAAATTTAAATCAAAAATGATATTGCAAATTCATGATGAATTGGTATTTGAATTTCCCGAGGAAGAATTGAATGAACTAAAGAAAATGATTATCACTAAAATGGAGAATGCTCTACCTCTGTCAGTTCCGCTGGTTGTGGATTGCGGATGGGGTAGATCATGGTATGAAGCACATTAGGAAAGACGTTTAGATGGAAGCCAGCGTTGCTTTAAAAAAAGTGGGAAAACTAGCTGGAGAGAAAACCGTCCTTGCAGACCTCACATTCGGGATTGAAAAAGGATCTATGACTGCAATAATCGGAGCCAATGATGCCGGAAAGTCCACTTTGATGAACGTCATGGCGGGTATCGAAATTCCAAATTTTGGTTCTGTGTATATAGATGGATTAGATCTAACCAAAAGAAGGGCGGAAATTAGAAAAGAAATTGGATACATCCCTTTGCAGGCAGATTTGGAATCGGGCATGACCATTGAAGAAAATATTCACTTTATTGCTTCATTGTATTCCATTGATAGAGCCTTAATTCAATCCAGACTATACCAATATGCCGAAGAATTAAATTTAGTTGAAATTCTTGAAGAATATCCCGATGACATATCAACAGGTCTTCAGAAAAAAGCCATGCTATTACGGATGCTTGTTATGGATGTTTCCATAATTTATTTGGATGAACCAACAGCATTCATGGACCCAGATTCTTCCAGACAGATTTGGGCTATCTTAAAAAATCTTCAACCTGAAAAGACCATCGTATATACCAGCCAAAACCTAAGGGAGGTTGAACAAAACCACGATCGTATCCTGATTCTGCATGAAGGTAAAATTGTGATGGACGGGCATTTGGATACATTGCTTGAATCTACTGTTGAGTATCACCAGTTTCGGTTGGAATTGGAAGAAGTAACGGACGATTTATTTGATCAGATCGAGATGCTCCCATCCGTGGTTACACCAGCTAAACATGGGAATGTGATTTTATTTTATGGCCGCTCCAAATCGGTCTTTTCTCAGGTTCTTGAGAAAGTCAATCTACAGTTTGTAAAAGATCTTGAGATCAAAAAATTGGGTCTGGAGGATCTTCTGAATTCACAATCAGACCAGGAAGATTTAGGTTGATCATTACTTTCTTGAAACGCCGGGTTTGGGTCATGAAATCACGCCCTTTCGTGATAATGGGAATTGTGTTTGGGTTACCGGCATTGGTGTACCTTTTTTTTAATACCCAGTCCTTTTTAACATCAAATCAATTTAATCCTCTACAATCGCCAGAGTGGCTTATGTACCTCATATTTTTATTGGGAGGAATTACTCTATATGTCAATGTGAACAGTGATATTCAGGAATATCGTTTCAATAACCGGAAAATATTTCAGTTGATTCTTTCTCCGGTTTCTCCTCGAAAGATAATTTTTTACTTGGTTTTTGCGGTGGTTATTGAATCATTTATTCTATGCGGACTCAGTGGTGCCATTTTATATTTTATCACAGGCATTGAAATTTCAATAAAATTCGTCATATATGGAGTACCGGCTCTGCTGATATTTTTACTCCTTTTAGGTACTCTGTTTACTACGCTGTCTTTGATTACAGAAGATCATTTTATATATCATTTTCTCTCCATCTGTATTTTACTGATTTGCATTACATCCCCCGGAATGGGTATTTTTAATTTACACACATCAGGAACATCAGATCTTTGGCAGTTCATACCAACTACGATGATTTTGAATTTTGTTTTATTTATTTTGTTGGCTGATGTGAAAAAATGGTCACTTGTATTCATTCCCGGATTGGTACTTTTGATTTTATTAATCTTGAATGGTGAATTACTCAGCCGAAAGATCCGCAGATGATTGCTTATTTATCAGGTGCAATGGAAAATGCTCCCATGGAGGGAAAAGAATGGAGAGCGGAGATGACAGAGTGGTTGAATTCTAATTTAAACCATGGGGTAATCGATCCCGTTTTGATGTCACGAGATACCGCCAGAAATGAAAATGCTCAGGAGTATCGATCGTGGAAACACTCTCAACCGGAAAAATTTAAATCTTTCATTCGAAAAATCGTCCATTCAGATATAACTGCCGTTATTTCGCAGGCGGATTATCTAATTTGTTTGTGGGATAACCATGTGATAGCTGGAGGCGGCACACATGCAGAAGTGACGTTTGCTTATTGGTATCATAAACCGGTTTTTCTTATAAATAAATTAGAGGAAATTGAATTGAGCAGCTGGATCGAGGCATGCTCAACTTCTGTTTTCACAGATTTTAAATCCCTCAAGAAATATTTGTTGAAACTTTACAAAATTGATCAGGATTAAAATGGATGGCTTATCCCAAACCGGACCAAAGGCGTATATTCATTTAGACCGGCTTAATCATAATTTTTCCGAGATAAAAAACCGTGCAGACAATTGTTCTTTAATGTGTATCGTCAAAACCGATGCGTATGGTCATGGGGGAGTATTAGTAAGCAAAACTCTGGAAGGAGCTGGATGCCAATGGTTTGGGGTTTTTACTCATGAAGAGGGGATTGAATTAAGAAATGCAGGGGTGAATCAAAATATATTTGTGCTTTGTAAATTAAATAAGGAAGCGTTAGAAGCAGCAGTTGAATATAAATTTTCTCTCAATTTATCCAGTTGGGAGGATTTTGGATTGCTGGAGCAATTTTATAGAAAAAACCAGATACTGCCCAAAGTCCATCTGAAAATAGATACCGGTATGACACGTTTGGGTTTCGATTTTAAGGACACGGAAAGTGTATTGGAAAAAATTTTAGAATTTCGACCCCTGGATTGTGAAGGGATCTATTCTCATTTTGCCACAGCAGATGAAGGAGAATTAACCTATGCCCATACTCAATTAAAACGATTCCAATCCATCATTCAAAAAGCTGAAAAAAAAGGGATTCAGTTTCGATATATACACTGTTCAAACAGCGGTGCATTATTAACTCTTCCCAAATCCCGATTCAATATGTTGAGGGTAGGGTTACTCCTTTACGGAGTGTATCCATCAGATGAAGTCCCCCAAACTATCCCGGTTAAACCAGTTATGGACTTTAAAGGAATAGTGGTCGAACTGAGAAAAATTGAAGCCGGAACACCAGTAAGTTATGGTGGAATTTGGACTTCTAAAAAGGAGACACACATTGGTGTGGTCCAGGCGGGATTTGCAGATGGGGTACCTAGACCCTGGTTTGAAAAAGGGTCAGTCGGATACAAGGGAAAACAATATCCAGTCGCAGGGAGAATATGCATGGATCAATTGACCGTTGATTTTGGAAATGATCCTGTGATTATCGGTGATGAAGTATTAATTTGGGGTGAAGATGAAAAAACACGAATTTCAGTTGAGGAAATCAGTAAGGAAATTTCATCTACACCATATGTTATTTTTACCGGTCTTGGTAACAGGGTAAAGAAAATCCCTGTTTGATGAAAAATTGGTAATATCCAGATAAAAATTTGTCTCGATTTCAATTCTCACTAAAATAATGTAAAACTCCCTTGAAGATTGTAAATTAATTTGCTGAAATATGGGTAAAAAGATATTCATTACAGTGAAATTATGACTTCAGACATCAATAAGAACCAAACAGTTGAACATCCGCACCGTTGGGAATCAGGTGATAAAGTTCAACATTTCACTATTTTAAATTTTATTGCCAGTGAGCCTCTGGGTGATAATTATCTTGCCAAAGATACACAACTCAATCGAATGGTTGCCATAAAACGATTTGCCTTTAATGTGGACTTGGATTATTCTGATGAGTTAGTGAACAAGTTGAAGAAAAAATTCCTTGATGATGTTAAATTATTTTCAAAATGGGACCATCCAAATTTAGTGTCTATTCATTATTTTGATGTTGATGAAATGGGAATTCCCTATTACGTTATGGAATATGTACCCAAAACTATGGGGCATTGGATTGGTCTGGTTAATGACGAAACTGATGAAGCACTGGAAACCCGTTCTGAGTCCTTTTCTCCACAAGTGTCCATTGACATTATTTTGGGAATCTGCAAAGGTCTTAAAATCATGCATCAAGAAGGAATTTGCCATTACCGGATTTCTCCCAATAATGTGTTAATAACGGAGGAGGGAATACCTAAACTGGTAAGTTTTGGTATTGAAACGGGAATGCGTCCGGAATTAGCCTCAAAAATTCAGCAGAAATATGTGGGAATTTATTCAGCACCTGAACAAATCAGGGGAGATTATGATTCCATAGGACCCAAAAGCGACATGTACACAATTGGATTATTGTTTTTCCAATTATTGACAGGTAAACTACCAACAGGAATTATTCAGAAAGACAACTACAAGGAATTGGGAATCCAAAATGAAATTCAGGTAATTTTAGAGAATATTCTTCAGGAAGATCCTATGGACAGACCTGCCCAACTCTCAGAATTGATTCAAAATTTAGAAAATCTTGTTTCAACCTCAAAAACCGATAAATCATTCAAAAGAAAATATACTATTCCCATCGCTTTAGCTGTTATTTTCTTGGGTGTTTTTTACGGGATTTTATCAAAAGTGGATTCCGTTTCTGAACATATTTTGGTTCAGACTCATTTTACTCCAATGATACCGGCATCGATTTATGAGAATTTAGAACCACTGGGACAGTTTATTTTCTGGACGAATATTGAAAATAATTCACCAAAAGAAATTCAGGTTGAACTTCAGGCAAAATTTAAAGGTCTCCAAAATGATTGGGATCAACTTGCTGTATCTATTCCTGCAAATACGGATACCATGATCGGGTTAAATCCATATATGAATATTCTAGAAGAGAAATATGATTTACGAACAAACCGAAATTATTATATTGATTGGAAAGTGTTGGAAAAAAAGACCGGGTTCAATAATAAAATAAATCAACCTATTTTAGTATCCGAGGGATCCGAACGTATTGTGATGTTGGCGTTGGGATCGATTGATTGGAAAATTCTTCAGGATGTTTATTCCATTACGGAAGACCGGTTCAGCCCATTCAGCTTAATTGCAAGTTGGATTATCCCAAAAGATGCAAGGGAAATTCTATCGAAAACTAACATGCTTTACAACTCTGCGGTGGTTGGATACCAAAAATCATTATTCGAATCTTACACAAATATAAAAGGATTGGAATACAGAGACATAATCCGCCATCAAACCGAACAAATTTATCGGGTGCTTAAAAAGGAATATCAAATTGTTTATGATGGAGGCGGTATCGGACAGACCATTAATTTCCCTCAGGAAACACTCAAATACAAAAGTGCAAACTGCATTGAATTATCTGTGCTGTTTTCCAGTATTTTACTTGAAGCTGGAATTGAGCCGGTTATAGTCATCATTCCTGATCACGCTTTCATTGGCTGGCAAATCTGGGATCACCTTCATGAATATGAATTTCTGGAAACAACTGTTATTGGTGAAAAAGAGAAATCCTTCAATGATGCGCTATTAATCGGAAATAAGTTAGCGGAAGATTATGGATTAGAAGAAATGATCAATGGAAATTTTAATTCTGTTTTATTTGATTCAAGAGGAATTTACCAGAAATCCCCCAGAGTTGAAGTTTTTCATATTTCATCCTTGCGAAATTATAGGGATAAACAGGGTAGGCAGGTCTATACCGCAGTTCCATTTGGTTATGAGGTCAACTGAAGATGCCTACTCGTGAATTAAAAAAATATTCAGTCCCTGTGAAAGCATGTTATAAAAAATGCAGGGAGAATATTGATTCGGTTGATATTTCACTAAATAATTTTACCAGGAAATTGAAAAAATCTTTGGAGAGTACATTTGGAAAAAAAGTATTTTCCCTGGATGAAAAATCATTTATTATCTGTCTTGAAAAAATACATACTTCAGATTTATATTTAGCAATGGGGATGAGTGCAGGAGATGAAAAAGCGTGGGTAAAATTTGAAGACAGGTTTGCACCAAAAATTAATGATTTTGCACAGTATTATGCAGATGATGAAGATATCGCAGAGGATGTATTTGCATTCACAAAAAGCAGTCTTTTTACAAAAATAAAAAAAACCGGTAAACCAAAAATTGATTCCTATAATGGAAGAGGGTCATTGGAATCATGGTTAAAGGTTATTGTGTATAGGGAGGTAATAACCCACCAAAAAAACAGGGTAAAAACCTTATCATTGGATAATGTTGTCTTAGGTGTCGAAGAGGATTATGGTTTTGATGGTGAAATGAAAACGGTTTCAAAAATAATTACATCCGGATTTAAAACTTTAAAGGAAGAAGACAAGTTGCTGTTAAGGGAATATTTCATTTTGAAACAACGGGAACAGACTTTAGCAGATAAATACAAGGTGAATGTTTCCACCATCAGCAGGAGAATACATAAAATTTGTGATAAATTATCTGGGGTTTTTTTCTCCCTGGCTAAAAATGATTTTCAATTAGAAAAAGAAGAGGCGAAGGAAATGTTTAATAAATTCGGGAATTCATGGCATAGTAACGTTGCAGAAATACTTACCTGAAAAAAATAAAAAAAAGAATGCAAAAATATTGTGAAAATACCTCTTTATAACTGAACGAAAGATATTATCCCATGTTAGATCACAAATTATTAGAAAAATTTTTCCACTTTTCAACAGCGAAAGAAGTTGAAAACAATATGGATCTGAATGAAGCAGCAGAATTCCTTGATCAATTAGATGATGTGATAAAAGAAAAAATATTTGTCAAAGACAAGGAAGAAAAACAAAGCCAGTCACAGGGAGGGTTTCAATGGATAATGACCAAAACACAACCTGTTTATAAATATGGGTTAGCTTCGGTATTCGCTATCCTGATTGCCGTTCTGATTATCAATAAGGAACCTCAACCGACCTTCTCATTACCAAAAGGGTTTAATTCAGTTCAACTGAGTGATCAAGCTATAACTTTATTGAAAAAAGAGCATAAACAATCATCGGAGAACCTTTCGCTCCAAAAAACGGTTAACCGGGTATTAAACCGTATTATGAATGTTGCAAAAATGAAAGACCAAGCAATTTCTGCACATGTCATTTCAACCGGAGTACCCGGTGCATGGGTATTGGCGGAGAATAAAATCATAATCAGCAGTGAAATGGTGTCTTTATGCAGTTCCGAAGATGAACTGGCTGTCATTTTATCTCATGAACTGGCTCATATAAAAGCAGGCCATGTTAATAATCCATTCATGGATGAAAATTTAAATAGTCAATACAGGGAATATTTAGACCAACTGGGAAAACCCATATCAGATCATCTCATAAAAGAGTATTCCAAATTATTCCACCAAAATGAAGAACGAGTTGAGAATGAAATCCAGGCGGATAAAGAGGGAATTTCCCTCACGGTTCTGGCAGGTTACGACCCCAATTCTGTGTACTCCATTTTCAATAAAGCCCTTTCTTCCCAATCTTTGTCGCAAAATTATCCTTCCAAAGATTACCGGCTTAAGATAATGGAGGAACGATTCGGCGAAATGGTGGATGATGCAGAGTTATTTTATGCAGGTCTCTTATTTTATTTAAAAGGTGATTTGAATCAGTCGGAACAATTCTTCAACGCTTATCAATATAAATTTCCCGGCAGGGAAGTCTATAATAATTTAGGTTTGATTCAATACCACAGGGGATTATACAGAATGCCAATTTCCAGTGTAAAAGGAATTAGACCTATTGGAATGGATTTTCTGACATTAGCTGATAAAATAGTTTTGAGGGGAAAATCATTAAATGATCACACGGAATATTTCCTGCGGGCAAAAAAGGAGTTTGAAAAAGCTATCTCAGTAAACCCAAATTATGCATTAGCTCATTTCAATTTAGCGAATGTTTATCTGGATTTAGATGATATTCCCAATGCTCAGAAGCATTTATCCCAAGCAGAAATATTAGGATTCAGTGACCAAAAATGTAATCTTGTCCGCAGTTCCATTTTCATTCAGCAAAAAAAGTTTAACGAGGCAAAATCACTTTTAAGGTCACTTCCCAATACACCTGAAGTATTATTTAACAGGGGAGTAATCGCTATAAATACAGGCAGGGAATCCGAAGGATTTTTTACACAGTTTATACAAAAATCAAGAAATATCCATCCGGTTTATCAGGAATTTGCCCAAAACCGGGTCAAAAAGCTACCTGAAATTCACCCTGCTGAAATTCTTCCTGAATGCAGCGCATTACAGGGAATGACCATTGGGATAACAAAAACTAAAATGACAAAAGAATTGGGAAAACCTCAAAAAACTCTCAATTTGATTTCAGATATATCTTTATGGATTTATCCTGAAAAATCATTAAAAATTTATTTTGAGAGAGATAAAGTAGTGTATTTTGTCCACACAAATCCCTTGGATTGCCAGGATGATATATTTAATAGTTATTTAGATAAAAGCCAGTTATATTTGAATCCTGAATTAAGGAATTATTATTCATTTGATAATGGAATAATTGCAGGTAGTGGTGAGCAAGGTTTATCTCTATATGGAAAATTTGATAACTAAAAAAAATAATAATTAAAAAATTGTGCAAAAAATTAATTTGAATACATCTTTATAATCGAAACAGCAAAAAATTGAATAAAATGAAATCATTAAAAAAAACAGTAAAAACCAAAAGGAGTTTCAAAATGAAAAAGTACAGTTCAATAATTAGTCTTTTACTTGTGTTTGCATTTGTAAATACAAGTGATGCACAACTTGGTTCTGCAAGTGGATCAAGCAGCAATTCAAAATCCAATTCCGATATGGCAGACATCATCAGTTGCTTAACTAAGGTTCGCCTTGCGAGTGCTGATTACTATCTGGTAAAGAAGGCAGGTAACGGTGATAAATTGTCAGATAAGCAAAAGAACAGATTAGCTGATCTTGCTGCAGAACATTGCGGTAAGAGTGAGAAATCCTCATCTTCCAGCAGTTTGTCTTCTGCAAAGCAGTCTGCCACTACAACCGGATCAAAGAGGAGTTCCCGCAGCAGCAAGGATTCAAATAGTTCTGGCAAAGGTTCAGTAAGTTCTGCAAAGCAGTCTGCCACTACAACCGGATCAAAGAGGAGTTCCCGCAGCAGCAAGGATTCAAATAGTTCTGGCAAAGGTTCAGTAAGTTCTGCAAAGCAGTCTGCCACTACAACCGGATCAAAGAGGAGTTCCCGCAGCAGCAAGGATTCAAATAGTTCTGGCAAAGGTTCAGTAAGTTCTGCAAAGCAGTCTGCCACTACAACAGGAGATAAGAAGAGTGACAGTGAATCCAAAAGTAAGGATGATTCCAGTAAAGGTAATGAAGTTAAAAAAGACAATTAATTTCTAATTAAGATTAGTAAAGAAAAAAGGGGCTGGTTTCAGCCCCTTTTTTTATATTGCTGATTACCCTGTAAAAAATGAGAGGGTAAATATTTCTATTTACATTGTCTCAAATACCATATTTCCTGATTTCAGATGGAGTGTTATCCTGTTTAAATTACAGTGTTAACTAAAAGAAAATCATGAAATACAAAGCCCGCTATTCTCAACTTGTAATGCCTGATCACATCAACAATGTGAATACTTTATTTGGAGGTCAAATGATTTCCTGGATGGATTTGGCAGCTGCAAAGGTTTCATTTCGGTTTTTAAAAGATACTGAAGCATGGGGTGCTGTAACCAGAGCTATTGATAAAGTAGAATTTAGGGAACCGGTTTTTGCAGGGGAATGGGTTACGATGAATGCAACAATTGCTTCTGTTGGAGATTCCTCCATAAAAATTGGGGTGGAAGCATTTGCTGAAGGACCTGAATCTCAAAAACGGTTGGTATGCAGCGCTATAATTACCATGGTTTCAGTTATTGAGAAAAGCAAAGGACAATTTGTCAAATTTGGTCATAATAAGACTATTTGATTCATTATATCATAATTAATATGGAGTAAAAATGGCTGAAAAATACTTTTATCCGCCCGGAAAATTCTCGCAAAATGCCCACATTTCCAATTTAGAACAGTACAAATCACTTTATAAGAATTCTATTGAAAATCCTAAGCAGTTTTGGGAAAATATTGCAGATCGCGTATCGTGGATAAAAAAATGGGAAACAGTCCGAGATTTTGATTTTGTAAATGGCAATATAAAATGGTTTGAGGGCGGTGAATTAAATGTGAGTTACAATTGCTTGGATCGTCATGTTGAAGCCGGTTATGGAAACCAAACTGCTCTTATTTGGGAAGGGAATGATCCAGAGGAAGATAAAAAATATTCTTATTTTGAATTGTTAAATCAGGTTAAGAAATTTGCGAATGTCCTGAAAAAAATGGGCATTCAAAAAGGAGATCGAGTTTGCCTTTATTTGCAAATGATACCGGAACTTCCAATTGCTATGCTTGCATGTGCCAGAATCGGTGCGGTTCACTCCATTGTATTCGGTGCATTCAGCCCCGATTCCCTGAGGGATAGAATCAATGACTCTGCCTGTAAAATTCTCATTACACAAGATACAGGGGTACGGGGTGAAAAACAAAATATTCCCATGAAATCTAATGCGGATAAAGCAGTTGCAGAAACTCCGTCAATTCAAAATGTTATAGTGGTCAAACGAACCGGTGTTGATATTCCCATGAAAGAGGAAAAAGACCTTTGGTGGCATAAACAAATGGAAGCAGTTTCCATGGAATGTGAACCTGTTCCCATGAATGCGGAAGATCCACTTTTTATTTTGTACACGTCAGGATCGACTGGAAAACCAAAGGGAGTTTTGCATACAACAGGAGGTTATCTAGTTTATACATCCTATACACATGAATTAATTTTTGATTATCATGAAGGTGATATTTATTGGTGTACTGCAGATATCGGCTGGATTACGGGGCATTCCTATATCATTTACGGGCCCTTGGCGAACCGAGCCACATCCGTCATGTTTGAAGGTGTTCCTAATTACCCCGATTTCGGACGTTTTTGGGATATTGTGGATAAACACAAGGTAAAACAGTTTTATACAGCTCCTACGGCATTACGGGCTTTGATGAAAGAAGGTGACGATTTTGTTAAGAGTCGGGATCTTTCCTCCCTTCGTATATTGGGAACGGTTGGTGAACCGATAAAAGAACCGGAATGGATGTGGTATCATCAAGTGATTGGAAAAGGAAAATGCCCCATTGTGGATACATGGTGGCAAACGGAGACTGGAGGGATACTTATTACTCCACTTCCCGGTGCAACACCCATAACTCCTGGCTCTGCAACTTTCCCTTTTTTCGGAATCGAACCGGTTCTATTCTCGGAAAAAGGTAAGGTGTTAGAAGGAAACGATGTGTCAGGCTATTTGGCGATCAAATACCCCTGGCCCGGGATAATGAGAACCGTTTACGGTGACCATGAACGCTTTAAAGATACTTATTTTTCACAATATCCGGGATATTATTTTACCGGTGATGGAGCGAAAAGAGATTCCAAAGGGTATTATTGGATAACCGGAAGAGTGGATGATGTATTAAATGTGTCCGGTCATCGAATAGGAACAGCAGAAGTGGAAGGAGCTATTGGCAAAACCAATGGAATTGCGGAAGCAGCAGTTGTGGGTTTTTCTCATGATATAAAAGGACAGGGGATTTATGCCTTTGTGACTCCGATGACCGGGGTGGAACCGGATGAAAATGTAAGGCGGGAAATTTCACAGACAGTGACAGCAGAAATTGGTCCCCATGCAAAACCGGATAAAATCCAGTTTACTCCTGCATTGCCAAAGACAAGGTCAGGAAAAATAATGAGGAGAATCCTCAGAAATATTGCTCAGGATGAAATAGATAAATTAGGCGACACATCAACTTTAGCGGAACCGTCAGTCGTGGATTCGTTAATAGAAGGGAGAGTGTAAAATGCTTTATTTCAGACATTCATCTGCAATGGATAAAAGAGATTGAAAATCTTTCCTTGTTGTATTAGCTAATCCCATTTCACAGGTAAAACTGGTTGAGCAATATTTATTATGGTTCCCATTAAATTCCACTTTCTTCTTTATTGTACTGGACGCAGATTCGGTCAATTCTGGGATAAAAAATCCCAAGTCTCCTGCGAATCCACAGCAAGCTGGTTCAGGGGCACATCTTACATTTTTCGCTAAATGTTGAGCAACAGTCATAGCCTTTAAAGTTATTTCCTGTCTTTCTGCAGAACAGGGTGAATGGAAATAAATGGATTCAAATTTTTGTATTATATTTGTATTGGGTAAAATGATATCATCTAAAAATTCTATTGGATCGAGTACCTTGAATTTCAAATTACCAAACTGATTCATATATTTTTTCAGTGTGAGAGCACAGGGTGAATTATCAGTGATTATAAAGTCTCCATTTTGTAATGAATTATTCAGTGATTCAGACGTCTGCTGGACCATTTTATCATAAGCTTCTGTAAATCCTTTGGATGAGTACGGCATCCCGCAGCAAAGTGAATTTATGTGAGATGGATAACTAAAATTATATCCTGCTTTTTGACAAAGTGATTTAATTCGGTCAGAAACTCTGGGAATTTGGGTGCCCCCTGATTGAAAATGTCTGGTAATACAGGATGGAAAATAAATAAGGTTTTTCCTTAACATTGGATTTCTTACCTCAGAAGGTAAATAAGAGTTGGTTATCCTCATCGGTTTCGAATAAATGGGAAATTTACGATTTGTCCATTTGTTCAAATATTTTGAAATTAGATTCATATTATTCCAGCCAAATACTTCCCCTAATTCGTTCACAATTCTTCCACATATTTGAAGTAAATGAGTTGTCTGTTGAAAATAGTTGACGGATAATTGGGCGAGTATTTGGGATAGCTTACTTCTTTTTTGTCCTCTAAAATGTTTAATGACTTCTCCCGTATTAATATTAACTGGACATGCGACAGTGCACAATCCATCCGTTGCACAAGTGTCTTCCAATTCATAACACAATGATTTTTCAATTGAAGTGATAAGGGCTTGGTCTTCATTTTGTAACTTTAATAATTCTAGTTCTCTCAGGATGTTTATCCTGCGCCTGGGAGTCATGGTCAGATTTTTTGACGGACAAAAGGATTCACAAAATCCACACTCAATACATGGATCAATTATCGGATTGACTTGCGGGATCGGTTTAATGTTTTTAATATGACTTTCAGGGTCATCTGTAAATATGACACCCGGATTTAAAATATTTTTCGGATCAATCAATCGCTTAATATCCCGCATAATTTGAGTGGCTTCACGTCCCCATTCTTTTTCAAGGAAAGGAGCCATATTTCTTCCCGTTCCATGTTCTGCTTTAAGAGAACCATTATATTTACCGATAATCAATTGAACCACATCATCCATAAACAATCGGTAATTATCAATACCTTTCGATGAAGAAAAATCCGAAGAAATATTGAAATGAAGATTACCGTCCTTGGCATGACCGAATAAAACTGCATCGTCATAATTGTATTTCCGAAATAATGATTGTAAATCATCCATTGTTGGAGCCAACATCTCAACTTTAACACAAACATCTTCAATAATTAAAGTTGTTCCTTTTTTCCTCAACCCTGCATGGCAGGGGAGCATTCCTTTTCTCAATTTCCATAATTTATTTATTTCGTCATCATTTTTCGTAAAGGAAAATGGGAGAATGAGTTGTTCAACAGGAATCATGGTTTTGACTTGTTCAATACACCTATCAATTTGCGATTTTTCTATGAATTGAAATTCACATAATAGTGCAGCTCCTCCTATCGGAATGATGTTTTTATCATAAGGAAATTCAGGAGATGTTTGTAGAACTTGGAATGCTGAATGATCCATGATTTCACAAGCATCAACCCCCAATTTTTTTAAATGTGGAATCAGGGAACAAGCGTCTCTCAACTTTTTAAAAAGTAGCAATGCGGTTGCATTGAATTTTGGGTCAGGAATTGTTTTCAAAGTAACTTCAGAAATAAACCCCAAGGTTCCCTCAGCTCCAACCATGAGATGAGTTAAGATGTCGGATGGACTATCAAAATCAAGAAATGAATTGAGTGAATATCCCATAGTATTTTTGATGGAGTATTTTTTTCTTATGGTTTGGGTAAGTTCATTGTTTTTTATTATACATTTTTTTAATTCAAGAAGTCCTATAAATATATCGGATGCATTTATTTTCAAATTATCATCTGTATCATGCTGAGAAGAATCAATCACAGTTCCGTTAGGAAGGATAATTTTCATAGAATGAAGTGTATGATATGAATTGTGAGAAACACCGCAACACATTCCACTAGCATTATTTGATATAATTCCCCCAATAAAGCAGGAATTTATTGATGCAGGATCGGGACCAATTTTACGATTGTATTTTTGCAATGCAATATTTGCATGGCTCCCAATAACCGATGGTTGAAGTGTGATCAATTCACCATTTTCTTTAAACTGTATAGATTTCCATCCCTTACTGATATCTACAAGAATATGATTTGTTATGGATTGTCCTGATAAAGATGTCCCGGCTGCACGAAATGTTAATGGAACCCCATATTGATTTGCAAATTTGAATAATGCCAGGATTTCTTTATTATTAACAGGTTGTACTACAGCAGATGGGATTAACCGATAAAAGCTTGCATCTCTTGCAAAGCTATAAAGATGGACTGGATCGCATTTAAGTTTATCAGATTTTAATATTTTATTTAATTTTGATTTAATGAACAAAATTTCTCCGGGACTGAATGAAATTATTTTGTTTAATTTACATTAAAATCTCCACAGGAAGGAAAGATGATCAGAGGAATTTCCTGAATATTGGAGTAAAATAATTAAGCTGGGAGGCAGGTATAAAAAATAATGAATAAAAATGCAACAATACATTGACATCAGTTACATTATTAAAATAACTTCCCTAGCTTTTTTGGACTTATTTCTTTAGTTCAAAATTTGATATTTGATAATTAGGTATGCGTGGGTCAGTTACGTCAATCAGGAACAACTCGACATAGCAAATACATTAAACTCATACAATGGAGAGTTTGATCCTGGCTCAGGACGAACG
>CAZFKU010000031.1:0-15692 GCA_964518835.1 uncultured bacterium | reverse complement strand
CTTTTGATACAAAATCTGGATATTTATATATGGGTTTTTTCATTTTACGTATTGGTTCACTACGTTTTGATAAAATTTAGATACCTAAAATATAAGTCTGAACATAAGTTTATTAGTAAAACAATCAGTAATTTCAATCCTGATGTTTAAATCAATTACCAACCATTTCATTCCGAACACAAAGGAATCCGCACAATCATACCGAATTAAAATTGGAGTATTCCAGGGGTGGATATCGGTTGGAGTGAATGGATTATTATTCGTTTTAAAATTAACAATTGGACTTATGTCAGGTGCGGTGAGTATGATCGCTGATGCAGTTCATACGTTTTCGGATGTGGTTACATCCTCCGTAGTCATTTGGGGATTTAAACAGGCAAAGAAACCAGCAGATGTGGAACATCCATATGGTCATGGCAGGGCAGAATACATTGCCACATTGATCATTGCCATTTTACTCTGTGTCGCCGGAATTGAAATCATAGAAGCTTCATTGGACCGAATCCGGAATCCGGTTTTGGTTAATGCAAAATGGTGGATGGTTGTCATTCTCGCAGGAACGATAATATTAAAAGAGATCACAGCACGGTACGCCGAATTTCTTTCGTCAAAGATTGCCTCCGGGACTCTGCATGCAGATGCATGGCACCACCGCACGGATGCAATTTCCAGTTTACTGGTCGCAGGAGCGATTATTGCCGGAATTTTCGGTTACCCCTCGGTTGACGGCTGGGCTGGTGTAGGTGTAGCAGGGTTTTTAATGTACACAGGATTTGAGATAGCAAAGGATGCGGTAGATGACTTAATCGGGAAACCACCTACATCAGAGGAAGTGGAAAACATAAGACAAATAGTTTTGGATGTTCCCGGTGTATTAGGCGTTCATGATATAACCGTTCACAGCTATGGGCAGGATAAATTTGTCAGTATTCACGTAGAGGTTGATGCAAAAAAGACAACAGCAGTTGCTCATGACATTTCCGAAGAGGTGGAAGAACGTCTTGAAAAAGAGATGGGTGCGGAACCAACCGTACACATGGACCCGGTTCATCCAGGGAATCCATTAGTGAAAAAAGTTCAGGAACACCTGAATCAACACTGGGATGAGGATGACCGTGTTGCAGATTTCCATGATATTCGGGTTGTAGAAACAGAAAATCATCATGTGATTTTGTTCGGGATTAATGTGAAGATTGGAATGACCCAATCACAAATTGTCGAGTGTTGCAATGAGTTGGAGAAAAATATAGAAAATAAATTCCCCGGTTATGAGATTAATATAAAAGTATCTCCTTTACACAGATATTAATTTTGAGTTAACAGAATATTCACTAACAAAATAACATCATGAAATGTGATGTTGGAATCTTCATCCATATCCGCATAATAGAATTGGTTTTCTGTTAATTCAGTAGTTCCGTTGAGGTGGGAAATAACCATGTTGATATCCAAAGAATTAATGGAACCATCCTGATTTACATCTCCGGGACTTAGGATATTTTCCTGAATGTATTGAATTGTTTCTCTGACAGTTATCAAAACAGCTTCATGTGCGGTGTCCCAATCAATCATTCCGCCGACATGAACATGACCGGCAAGATAACAGGGTGTTTGTTCTTCATATTCCATTAGGTCTTTATACCAGACTCCGTGGAACCCTTTAAATTCAGACAAATATTGTCCCGCTCCTCCTGCGTAATCAATATAGGAATTTAGACCTAAATCTGATGCATTGACTGCATCAACAATTTCATTCATGGGAAGGGATGAGAACCGCATATGATTTGGCGGAGAATTTTGATCCGGTGGTGATGGCGTAGGTTGGTACGGAGGAGTAAAATCATCAATCCAGTTTTGCCAATTATAATATTTAAATTCTAATTCCCAACTATAATTAATGTATCCTCTGCTAAAAGTGATTATTGAAATGGGATTTAAAGAATCCACGATATTCCACCAGTCTTCTGAAGTGTCTTGATAATCTACTTCTAAATCACCACTACCTTGTCCGCAACTTTCACAATCCGGAGGGAAGAATGTAGGGAAGTATGAAACAATATCGAATCCGAATCCTTCCCAGTCTTCTCCTATCCATCCTTCAGGATTTAAAATAGGGTTTTGACTGAACGGCCTTACAGCTTCATTCGTAGGCGGCCAATATCCGGTGAGTAAAATGACGGGATCATCTCTTGTTGATTTTGGATTTCGAATGTATGGCGGAATGGATTCTAATTGATTTGAGTTTGACGGAATATTTTGGATCGAAATCACCGGAAATTTAATTTCCTTTGTCAATGGTACAGCAAATTCTATTAAAATTTCTGATGCATTCACTCTTCCGGTGAAATTAGGAACTTCCCTGCTCAAATATTCTTTGCGATAAGGTCCAACCCAGCTTTTTTCCGTCGGATTAATTAAGTATAATTCACATTCTTCAGGAAAACTATTTTTGTCCAAAAGAGCATGAAAACTTGTTTCTTTACCAAATGTAAAATGCAAAAAATACAGAGCTTGATTTCCATTTTTTGTTTTAGTTCCATTCATCCATATTGATTTTAAAATATCAAAGTCTTCTTCTATGATTGAAACGTGGTTAACATCCGTTTCCGGATTCAGGGTAAAATAGTTTGGCTCTCCATAGGGTAATACTTGAGAATAGCCTACCATAGAAAGACCAATTAGAATTAAGAGAATTCTGATGAGTTGATTATATCCCCCTTTTATTTTAATAAAATCCAATTTAATTAAAGAACCATAGTAATTGTAAATACGTACTTCCAAAGCCCAACAGGGATCCTGCAAATACCTGTGTAGGTGAATGAGCTTTTAATATGACTCGGGAAAAACAGACTGCTAAAATTATTAAACCCATGAGAATCGGAAATTGATTTCCATTTGTCCACAATGCTGCAGCAGGTCCGGAAACACCCATGGAATGAATGGAAATTTTCCAGAATCGATTAATCAACAATGTGAGAAACGTGTTGGTCATATAGCAGAACATAAGTCCCTGTGTCAAAAGATTAGCATTCAATAGATTGAGAAACAGGAATCCTATTCCTGCGTATCCAATACCAAGTAATAATGGAAATTGTCTTTGATCTTTAACAGATGCATCCAAATCATCTATTCTTCCGAATTTTTTTAACACAAACACCGTAGTAATCGGAATTAAGTTTGAGAAAATAAAGCAGGTGAATAATATGTAATTTGGATTTCCAACAGATGGAATACCTGTAAATATCAGGACGGCGAATACACCGAGTGAAATGATCATGGGATGAAACAAAAAAGAAATGGTGAGTGCAAAATTACGATACATGAATTATCATGATAAATTATGTTCACCAAAAATTGTTTTCATAGCCTGGGTTATTTCCCCAATGGTACATTCACTTTTTACACAGGTGATGATGTAAGGGATCAGATTTTCGTTCCCTTTGCATATTTCAGACAGAACTTTCAGTGTACTCTTTACTTTGTCATTATCCCGTGTTTGTTTTAATTCTTTTACTTTTTTGATCTGATCACTGACAGTAGAAGTGGAGATTTTATGAAGGGTAGATTCACTTTTTTCTTCATCGTCAAACTTGTTTACTCCCACAATTATTTTTTCTCCCGAGTCAACTTTTAACTGGTAGTCATAAGCACTTTTAGCAATTTCATTTTGAATCCATCCACTTTCTATTGCACTGATCGTACCTCCAAGAGAGTCAATTTTCTCAATGATCTCCATTGATTCTTCTACCAGTTTATCTGTCAATTCTTCCACAACATAACTGCCGCCGAACGGGTCCGGATGTTCAGAAATTCCGGATTCATGAGCAATGATCTGCTGAGTGCGGAGAGCAAGGTTTACCGATTCATCTGTCGGTAATGACAATGCTTCATCTTTGCTGTTTGTATGCAGGGACTGAGTTCCTCCCAAAACTGCGGACATGGCTTGAATGGTCGTCCGTACCACATTATTGTCAATCTGTTGAGCTGTGAGAGTGGAACCGCCGGTTTGGGTATGGAAACGGCATTTTAGAACTTTATTGTTGGAAACACCAAACCTGTTTTTCATGATGGTTGCCCATAGTTTTCTTGCAGCACGGAATTTAGCGATCTCAATGAGAAAATCATTATGAGCATTGAAAAAAAAGGAAAATCGCTGTCCAAAGGTTTCGATGTCCAATCCTCGTTTTTGTGCTGTTTCCACATAAGCAATAGCATCAGCGAAGGTAAAAGCTAATTCCTGTGCAGCTGTACTTCCACTCTCCCTGATGTGATATCCGGAAATGGAAATTGTGTTCCATTTTGGAATGTGACTTGAACAAAATTCAACCACATCTGTTACCAGTCGAAGTGAGGGTTTGGGAGGAAAAATATAGGTTCCCCGTGAAATGTATTCTTTTAGAATATCGTTTTGAATTGTCCCTTTCAGGTTTATCATGGAAATGTTTTGGCGTTCTGCCGAAACGATATAGGCTGCCAGAATAATGGATGCAGTGGCATTGATTGTCATAGAAACGGAAACTTCGTTCAGGGGAATTTCATGAAATAAACGGTCCATATCGTGGACGGATGCAATGGGTACACCCACCTTTCCCACTTCACCTTCAGCCATGGGGTCATCGGAATCGTACCCAATTTGAGTGGGCAGGTCAAATGCTACAGAAAGTCCCGTGACACCATTTTTTAATAAGTGTTTAAACCGTTTATTGGAATCAGATGCACTGGTAAAACCGGCGTACTGACGCATAGTCCACAGCCGCTTTTTGTACATTTCCTCATATATTCCTCTGGTGAAGGGGAATTGTCCCGGTTTTTCTTTAGTCATAATAGGTAAGAATGTTTTTTTTACATTCCTCTTTGTTTTTTGACCGCTTCGTAAGCATCATTAACAGATTTAAATTTTTCTTCAGCTAATTTTTGAAGTTCCTCTCCCAGATGACTTACCTTATCCGGATGATATTTTGTTGCCATTTTACGATAGGCTTTTTTTATTTCCACATCGGTGGCATCGGGGCTGACTTCCAGAATTTTATAGTCCGATTGGGAATCCCGAACAAACATTGCCTGGATAGAAATAAAATCATTTTCATTCACATTCATATATCGGGCTATGGTATGGATGATCTTGATTTCTTCAGGATGAACAATCCCATCCGCTTGTGACAGTCCGAATAATACATGGACCAGTTCCAATCTGCTGGGATGATCCATAGACCTTTGTATTTGCCGACATACATCCCGTAAATGATATTCCTGGTTTAAGATATCCTTAAATAAAACCATGAAATCCTGAACGTCATTTATTTGAAATTGATTTTTGAGAAACTGTTTGACGTAATCCAGTTCCGATTTCAATAATTGCTTGTCTGCTTTCATAACCGATGCGAAGAGAACCAGCATTGAAACTATGAAATCACCTGGCTTTGTTTTTGGATAAGCGGATACATTGCCGGAAAAATAACCATCGTATGAACTGCTCCTTGCTTCATTGTCATATAAAGAAGCGGCAGCATATCCAAGTATCCCGCCAATGGGACCGCCCAATACCCATCCGAGACTTCCCCACATTAATTTTTTTCCAAAACTCATTTTATTTCTTTTTTATTGATATAAAATACTTCAGAAAACTAAGCAGGATTCCTATAGAGAAAAAGCTATATTCGACCATGAAAATTCCCCTGAAGACGAAACTTGCGTTCATTTTGACCAACCAAAAGTCCCTAATGGAGGAAAGATCCCCATCAATTAAATTGGGTTTGGGAGGGAACAAAATCGATTCAGTTGCATTCTTTCTACCGGAAAAGGATAAATTTAACCGGTTGGCAATTCATTATCTAAAAAATTTGAATAAACATAATCTGGAAATTAAATTAATCTGCCGTTCATCCGTATCGGAATTATACACTTCATCCATTAACTATTCAGAAATGATCATTTCCGATAATCAATTAAACCGTTTTGGATTACCACATCCATCCATAAAATATAAATTGAAAAATATTTCCACTGATGCAGTAGTGGATTTAAATCCGGAATTTGACCCGGTACACGGTGTTTTAATGCAGGCATTGGATGCTCCGCTTAAAATTGGATTTGAGTCAAAATGGTCACAAAAAATATTTACGATTATCTTAACTGGAGATAATCAAGGAATTATTGAAAATCAATATAATCAAATCAATCAACTTTTAGGAATAGAATGAATTTCTATATTTTTGAAAATACAAAGGATACCAATTTTTATCCAATTTCGGCTACCCGTTCAGCTGTTGACATCAGAGTTGGTACCGATACATTTTTGGATCGAATCAAAAAACTGGTTTCTTCTGAAGATAAAATTTTACTATTCGTCAGAGAGAAAATCGCAGAATTGACCCGGGAATGTCATCCGGAAATTGAAGTAAATCCCCAAGAAGTGACGAAGGGAATTTGGTTAGCCGGTAATGTGTTTTGGACATCAGATTTACTTAAGAAACTAAAACGCAGTTCCGAATTTGAATGGGTAAATGAAAATAGAACTGTGGCATATAATTTATCCGAATCAGCAGGAAAATCGTGGTTGAAACAGGGCGGACCTATCCACAATAAGTTTTCCGGAAAAATTGAATCAGGGAATTTATTCTGCGATTCAGCCTGTTATTTATGGGACATAATTGACAGGATTCCCAAAACACTGGACGAAGAAATTGGAGGATATGAACCAAATTTTAAAATAACGAGCGATCCGCAGACAGTTCGAATAATCGGCAGGAATAAAATCCATGTGAATGATACTGCCCAAATTGAACCGTTTGTCGTAATGAATGCCGAAAAAGGTCCCATCATTATCAGGGACAATGTTCACATTCATTCATTTGCCTATCTTGAAGGCCCCTTAACCATTGGAAACGAAACCGTTATAAAACCCCACTCTCATATTTCCACCTCGATTATTGGACCTGTCTGTAAAATGGGAGGTGAAATTGAAAAGTGCATTTTTCAGGGACTTTCAAATAAAGTGCATGATGGACATTTAGGAAATACTTTTTTAGGCGAATGGGTCAATTTAGGAGCGGGAACAACAAACAGTAATTTGAAAAATACATATTCATCCGTAAAAGTAAAATTGGAGCAGGAAGAAATTGATACAGGAAGATGCTTCATTGGTTCTTTTATCGGAGACCATGTAAAAACCGGGATTGGGACTCAATTGAATACCGGTACAGTTATCGGTCCCTGTTCCAATATTATTTCTAATAGTATTTCACCAAAATACTTTGAACCGTTTTCCTGGTTTGTGAACGGAGAAGTATCATCTTACCGATTTGAAGATTTTATAGAAACTGCAAAACGAGTGATGAACCGAAGGAGTAAAAAATTATCATCAAAAGAATTTTCATTTTATCAACTACTAAGTCAATGAAAAAATCAATAATAAAATACATAGAACATTTTATTGCCAATGGAACTTTCATCATTTATATTAATCGCCGATTTTGAAAGGAAATTTGAATGTTAGAAGGTATTATTTGCCCCGTTTGCGAATCTACGTTAGATGATGAGCACCTAAAAGAAACGCTTGTATGCGAATTCTGCAGGACTGATTTAAAGGACCGTAAATATCTTGACTTCCTTGAATATCTAATGACAAACGGAATTGTTAAAAACCTGGATTTTTTTGATACCGAGGTTTACAGTGAGGATATTGAGAGATTGAGTCCCGAAGATGAAGAGGAAGTGGATCCTGCTGATTTTGAGAAGAAAAAGGATAATTTTAATTTTTATGAAAATGAAATGGTTCATAAAGGTAAAGATGACGATGAACAGGATTATGAAGAGTTTGACGGACTAAATGAAGATTGGGAAGAATTTAACAGAAGAGAATTTGAAGGATTTTAAATAGGGTAAATTATGAGTGATAAAAAAAGAAAAACACAACAGATCAATATAGAATTAGATGAAAAAATAAGCAGTGGTGAATATTCAAATTTTGTCGTGGTAACACACTCTCCGGCAGAGTTTGTCATGGATTTTACCCGATTATTACCGGGTGTTCCCAAAGCAAAAGTTCATTCAAGGATCATAATGGCACCTCCTCATGCAAAAGCGTTTATGATGGCATTAAAAGATAATTTGGTCAAATTTGAAGGCAAGCATGGAGAGATTAAATCCCCAGGACAGGATTCTTTTTCGGGTTTTGGCGTAAAACCCCCTAAAGATACGTTGCCTAACTAATTTTTTGCTCCGGACAGTACCACACCCAGGTGCGGTTTCGTTTTAATTCTCGCATCTTCACAATCACCCATAAACTTAGAATACACCAGGCTGTTCCGTAGCCGAAAAGTGCTCCGCAAATGATATCAGCAGGGTAGTGTACCCCCACATACACTCTGCTGACAGCGACAAGTCCTGCCAGAGCAAAAACCCACAATTGTTTCCTTCCATAGAAATAATGTATCACGACAGCAAATGCGAATGTATTGGCAGCGTGGTTGGACACAAATGAATACAATCCTCCCGGTTTTACCAATAAGTTAATTGAATTAATCAAAGCATGGGAAGGACGAATTCTTCCTACCCATGGTTTTATGATTTGCGCCGCTGTACCGTCAACAATGATAATAGTGAGGATGAGGATAACACCTGCTATTTTTCCTCGTTTCCCGTCTGATCCAAACATCCATATGAGTAAAATAAATAGCGGAAAGATCCAATTATTTTGGTTTGTGATAAAAACCATGAGAGTATCCAGTATCGGATGGGATAATCGGGAATTAATAAAATGAAAAAAAAGATGATCAATATGTCGAATGAGATCCATATCAGGTTTTACAATTACGGAAATAAATCTTGACCTTCCTGTCCAAAGTGTATAATTTCAGTCAAGTTTCAAGCAGGTAAATCTTATATGAAATCTGTCACCTTCCCCCAAGGACAGATTCGATAAGTCAGCCTGCTTGTTTTTTATAGACTTGCCTGTAATCTTAATACAATCATTTGTCCCAATTCCGGACCGCCCATTATTTCTGTGTGTCTGTGGTTCAATAAATTGTTGATTGTTAAGTTTGCCTTTAAGTTATCGTTTATTTCATATCCCATGTGGATATCAAAAACAGTATAGGCGTTAATATTACCATAATAAATTCCGGAGGACCATTTAAATGCATCCACATATCGAGCATTCATAGTGAAATTTAATGGATATTTTTTCGGAACATATTGTAATTGCATACCGGCTTTGTGTCTGGGTGCATTGATGGGATCAAAAGCATTGGTAATGGGATTTAAAAATTCGTTCATCCCTAAATGGGAATACGTCAAATTCAATGACCACTCTCGGTTAAGAAAAATTGCCAAACTTGCATCCAATCCCCAAAGATCAACTTCACCGTAATTTATAAATCCAACTATTATAGGAGGTGTACTGCCTTCTCTTTCTTCCATTGCGGTGATTCCATTTAATCCACTTAACCATTTATCAAGTGAAATATCCAAATCTTCAGGATCTGCAATAATATTATTATCCATATCGTTTATATTATTGGTAATCCCGTTATTATTATGATCAATTTCCAATCCTGAAGTGGGGTTATTTTTATCTAAAATAATGGGTGTAATGAAAGTCGCACCACTGACAAAACTATTGTAATGGCTGGCATATACATCCAAAGTTCCAAAAATATTCTGGGTTAAACGGCCCTTGTATCCAAACTCCAGTGTTTGAACTATTTCCGGTGTTAATCCAGGCAGGTCTTCAGCATTACCTCTATAGAATCCTTTAATTTTTGGATCTACTGATGGATAGAATAGAACACTTTTTTCAGGATTAAACCAACTGTGTTTGTATGAATCAACATTAAAATAACGGATTTGATTATATAGTGGATTTTCTGAATCTGTGAATTCTTCACCTTCATCCCAAACTCCATTAAAATTTTCGTCTTCCCACTCTTCCGAAACATCAATATCTTTTTGAAATACGTTATCATCATTTTGGTCAACCCAATTCCATTCTCCTTCCTGCCATACATCCTGATTTCTAATATAATTATATCCGCCATCTGCTCCCCGTGCATACACTTTAAATATAGATACTCTTGTGATATAAATATCCAGGAATAGGGAATTATTGGAAGGAGTATTAAATGCCTGTGCCCAGGTTAATCTGAAATTCTGGTGTTCCCTTGGTTTAAATGCCAGACCAATTTTTGGTGAAATTTGAATTCCATCTGTTTTGTCAAAATCAATTTTCCAATTGAATGGACTGTAATCATAGTCTTTTTGATTATTGAATTTTACAAAATCTGATAACCTGTCATGGACATCAAAGCGGGTTGCCTGAATCAATTCGAACTTGTTGGAAAGTTTCCAGTTTAATTGGTAATAGAATCCAAGTTCATTTACAACATAGCGGTTATCTTCTTCAGGTTCATCAATTCCTTCATCAATATTTTCATCAATGTTTCCATCTCCATTATTATCAATACCGTCAGCATAAACAAAAAAATTATTTCCTCCTGCCCATCTTACTCCCGGCTCTGCTTCTCCGTAGTCACAAATACCATTTTCATTTTCATCTATATAATCCGGAAGTCCATTACCGTTCAAATCTGAAAAATCTCCGCTGTCCCCGTCATTATCCAAACCATCAGCATAAGCCCCATACACATTATCTGTAAGGATATTGCTTTTGTTTTTTAAATAATCAACACCGGGATCATAATAATAATCAATGAACCCCAGTGGTTCGACTAATCCTGTGAGAGAACTTCCTTCCCCATTTCCATTATTATCTCTCAAATCGCTTCCATCTTTGTCGGATAGGATGGTTCCCCTGGTGTCTGGCATGGTAAGGAAATAATCCAGACCCCAAACAAAACGGAAATCACCGTCAAAAAACTCTAAAGCATGCTGAAACTGAGAGGAGAATTTTTTTGATCGGTCATAAATTCGTCTTCCTGTGGCAAGACTTCGTGTAGGTTTAGTGGGGTCTCCGGAATAGCTGGTATTTAAATAGGTTTGCAGAAAGAAATTTTTATATCGTATTCTGGTTTGATAATATTTATAAATCCAGCCATCTGCAAGGTAACGGGCAATAGGAGTAATGTTAATGTTTCTGGCATAAGCATAACCGTGATTGACACTAAGGGTAAAATCATTTGTCGGTTCCCAATCAGCACGGATGTCGTAACGGTAGTTCCGAACATTAAAATCTGGAAAATCATCCACACCGTCATCATTAGCATCCATTAACATGTTTGGAAGGTTACCATAATTCAGATGGAAATCTCCTTCATCCGGTTCATCTACACCTGCTTCTCCTGGGGAAGGGAGTCCGTCACCATTCAAATCATTGCTAATTAATCCACCAATAAAATCATCATATAAGCCATTTTCGTTTACATCTGTAAATTGTTCCTGACTCAGTATTCCATCTCCTTCACCTGAATCATTTGTGTTTGGCAATCCATCCATTCCCCAATCAAAAAAACAATTGTCTTCATTCCACGTAAAAAAACACTCGTTATCAGAATCATATTCAGGGAAGACAGGTTCCCCATCCCATTCCCCATTTTCATTTTCATCCGTATAAGGTTCATATGGATTAATATACGTTTGCCCCGATTCATCTACCCAAAACCCCCAATCATTATCATTGTCTAACCCGTCATTTGCCCAGTCGTCACCGTAAATCCCATTTCTGTTGCTGTCAAACAATATATTTCCGTCTTCATCATATTCATAATTACCAAAACCTCCGCCATCCTTCGTCCAGTCACTCTCAAAATCTCCAAACCTGTCTAACCATTCACTTCCTAATTCGTCTGATTCATCTATCTCTCCATCGTTGTCATTATCTACTCCATCCAACCAAATTTCAGAAAAATCATCAATTCCTGTGTCGATGCCTTCATCAGTTTCACCATCCCCATCGTTATCAATACCATCTGCATATCCATGTCCTATCATGGATTGAGTCACATTCCAAAGTGTTATATTTGTACCGGGAACATCATAACGGTTGAAAGGATCGGTTGAAGCTTCATCAATCATTTCCTGAGTTACAACAGGAGAACCAGGTTCCCAATCATAGAATGGAAGTCCTGTTTCTTCTGATTCATTATTGCTGATTCCGTCAGCAAAAGGTGAATCTACCCAGCTTGGATCGGAACCATCCCATACTGACAACATACTTTCAGTAAAAGTGGGGCTGTTTAATTCTGCTGTAATGGATCCCTCATCATTAAAACCCTGTTGATCAATTCTGTCATGCCTCAAACTGTAGCGGCCTAAAAAAGCCGGATCATGTCCTTCATATTCATCTTCATTAAAGTGTCTCCAGTCACTACCCCTTAAAACTACACCTGAAACTTTAAAACCAAAATTTCCGAAGCTGTGTGCAGTTCGGAACGTTATTTTTTGGATAGGGTCAGTGTCTGCCTGTGAGATTGTTCCTCCCATAATATTAAGTGAAGTGCCCTGGGACCTGAGAGGTGAGCTGGAAATGATGTTTAATACACCGCTGTGGGCATTGGGTCCGTAAAGGGCAGAAGATGGACCTAAAACCACTTCAATTTGTTCCACATCGTCAAAACTGACAGGAATTACATTGTAGGCTGTGAGTCTAAGAGAAGGAACGTTGGCCATCCGTCCATCTGTGAGAGTCATGAGCCGGGAACTGAAAGATGAATTAAACCCTCTGGCAGTGATGTTGTAGCTGTCAATACCCGATTGGGTAAAATCCAGCCCTTTTGTTGTTTTTAAATAATCACCGAGATTGGTATTACTCTCCCGTCTTATATCCTGTTTAGTGATTACTGAAATAGCCGCAGGAGCATCTTCCACCCGTTCCCTTCTCCGGGATGCGGTCACCACATAGGTATCCATTTGGATGGCAGAAGTAGCCAGTTGGAAATCAAAACGATTTATAATACCGCCTTTAACCATGATATCCTTATTAACGGTTTCATATCCAATGTAGTTAGCTGTGAGGACATAAGGACCGGATGGCACATTTGGAATTGTATAAACACCTTTTACATCAGTTGCTGCACCCATTGTTGTGCCTTTAATAAGAACATTAGCTCCAATGAGGGGACTTCCATTGTCCTGGTCAGTTACAGACCCGGTAATGGAGGTTTGTGCAAAAACTCCATTGAGAACTAAAATTAAAAAAATGGGGATTCGTTTATCCATTCAAATATTCTCCAATATAGATGTGTGAATATATAAAAAAGAAACAGTCAGCAAAAGCTGACTGTTTCGGTTAATTAAGTGGTGAATATTAGATACAGACTTATTTCATCAGCAACATTTTCTTGGTTGCCTGGTATGGTCCTGCATCTACACGGTAGAAATACATTCCACTGGCTAAATGATCGCCATTGAATGAGAATGTATGTGTACCGGCATTCAAATCCCCTTGATACAATGTTGCGATTTTTTGCCCCGCCAACGTCCACACAGAGATTGTTGCGTGGTGGTCTTCCGGCAGTTGAATCGCAATATTTGTTTGTGGATTGAATGGATTGGGGAAGTTCTGACTGAGAGAAAAAGCATCCGGTAAGGACTCATATCCTGTTTTGTTCAAATTGAGTCGGGAAACATCTCCTGTGATTGTGATTTCACCAGAGCCTTCCAATACATATTGTGTTTCACCAGACAGGATCCATTGGGCACCATCCACTATTTCATAGGCGATGGTCAGTTCTTTAGATTCATTCTGAATAAAAAGGACTCCTGAATTTTCGATATATCTCATGTCATTTGTGAAACGTATATCAAATGCGCCTTGTGGTGGGGCAGGAGGTAAACCGTAACTGAGTCTTTCTTTTTCATCAGCAATGGTCAATCCGAAATAAAGCGGCATGGATCTCAATCCATTTCCATCGGTGACCTGCAGGGTGTTCACATCTGTGAATCGTTGGAATTCCCTTGTCTTGCCGGAAACGGATCCTTTTGTAAAGGTCACTTCACCGGTTTCATACGCTCTTACCCAATACCCTTTTCCGGGTACGATAGCAGGAGCATCTGAGTAAGTTCCGCTGAATTCATACAGAGAACCGGGAACGATGATTCCATCCGGGTCAGTAATTTCATCCAAATACATCACATCCGAAATTCCTCCAATCATGTTCCATCCTTCCTGCAGTGAATGGGTAATAGTCAGTCTTGAAAATCCCTGCATAATGGCAACATGGTCTGTGGTTGAACGCATCCAGTATCCTATTCCTGCAAGGGGAACAACAGCGGGAACGTAGGTGCCATCAAATTCATAGAGGGAACCAGGGACTGTTTCAACCCCTTCTGTGATCGGGTCACCAAACAGATCAAGATCGGGTACGCCGTCGCCATCAGCATCAAAGAGATAGGGAAGACCGCTGGTTTCTATTGGAAGTCCCACTAAATTCCAGCCTTCATTGATCATAGCAAGTCCGGGATTACCGTTGGTAGCTAAACAAACGCTTGTACAATAATCTACACAGTCTTCCTGTGAACCTCCGCCACCCATACATTCTGCAACACAGGCAGGCAGTTCATTGGCTGCACAGGCAAAAAATCCATCCTGATCCAGCCAACGGAAGTTCTCGGTGTTTTGAAACCGTGCTGTGACAACCTGAGTCTCAAGTACAGGGAGGCATAAATTATCAACCTGAAATGTGAGTCTCCCTCCATTAGCAGAATAGGGAAAATCCGGAATTCCGTCACCGTCAGTATCAATAAAATTCAAATCATTGACCATATCTATATCGTGTCCTGAATCATCGGGGAATGTCCATGCGCCTCCGGAAGCTGTAACGGCAGCAGTTACCGAGTAGAACATTGCTCCTGCAAGACAGACATCCTCATTTGCGTTAGGCTGAGCTAAACAGGGAAACAGTGCATTTGTCAACGCTACAGGTACAACGGCACTTGCTATTTCTTCCGGGCAACCAAATTGTCCTAATGCAAAGACACCGGCAGAGGTTCCGCATTCCACGGTAGCCTGATAAGTGCATGCTTCAACATAAGGGGTTAAATCAGCCGTACATCCGGCAGTACAAGTTGCCTGCCAATCACCCATTTGTGCGGCGCATTCTGCATATCCAACACAGTCAGAGGGATCACCGTCAGCCAAACAGGACTCATCAAATCCTTCAGTAGTATAAAGACATGTCATGAGCTCATCAGTTACACAGTCAGTTACACAAGCTGTAACTTGTTCGGTGACACAGGCTTCTCCGTCAAAATTATCGGTGCAACTAATAAAAGCACTTTGAGCATAAGCCAATAGGGCAAAATCATTATAGGTAAAATAATAACCTGTATTTTGAAGGGCTTCATCGCCACTCATGGGGACACCATCGTCACCTACAGGATCAAAAAGCAATGCAAATTCCCCTGATTCCTCACTGGTGGGGTCGAAAATAGTATTTCCGTCAAATGGGTTTGTCCCAATCGGACCATCTGCAATTCCCAGTACACCATTATAATATCCTGCTTCGTCCTCTATGTAACCGTCATCCGTTGGGTCCACAACATTGATATTGCTGGAGGGACCGTCCGTTGCTTCCCAATGGACACCAAAATCCTGGACGGTGGAAAAATCATCATTGTAGGTTACCTGCATGGAACCCCAACTTGGGTTTGGGGTTTGGTGAGGGGCAGAAACTCCATCACGCCACGGGAAATCGGTAAAATCAATTGAATTTCCGATTTGACCGTAATCCGCTCCG
>CAZFKU010000030.1:0-15725 GCA_964518835.1 uncultured bacterium | reverse complement strand
TTCTTCAAACTTTTTTTTGACTCAAAAGAACTACCGAAGTTTATTCAACCGTAACTGACTTCGCCAAATTCCTGGGCTGGTCTATGTCACACCCTCGCAACACTGCTAAATGATAGGCTAAAAGCTGGAGGGGAATGGAAGCGGCGATAGGGAAAATATGGGAATGAGTAGATGGGATTTCAATCAGGAATTCTGACAGTTTTTCCAGCTCCCTTGTTTTTTTGTCCGTCAAAGTTATGATACGTCCTTTTCGAGATTTGACCTCCTGAATATTGGACAATACTTTTTCGTATGTCCTGTCATGGGGTGCAATAAAAACCACCGGCATTTTTTCGTCTATGAGGGCAATGGGACCGTGTTTCATTTCTGCTGCAGGGTATCCCTCTGCATGAATGTAAGAAATTTCTTTCAATTTTAATGCACCTTCTAAAGCAACGGGAAAATTCAGTCCTCTGCCAAGGTAGAGGAAATTATCTGCTTTTTCTGTCTTCCATGCCACTTCTTCAATTTGAGATGTGTCTTCCAAAATGGTTTTCACAACTGTATCAAGACTTGCCAATGACTCGGCAATTTTTCTTCCATGAATTTTGGAAAGTCCTTTTAACCTACCCAAAAGCAAGGCAAGCATATTTAAAACGGTTACCTGCGCTGTAAATGCTTTAGTGGATGCCACACCGATCTCCGGTCCGGCGTGTGTATATATTCCGTAATCCGTTAATCGGGCAATACTGCTCCCCACCACATTGCAAATTCCTAAAGCTAAGGCACCGTTTTCTTTTGCTTTTTTAATAGCGGCTAATGTATCTGCAGTTTCTCCCGATTGACTTATAGCAATAAGAACTGTTTTATTATCAATGATGGGTTTCCTGTATCGAAATTCTGAAGCATATTCTACATGAACGGGAATATGGGCGTACTCTTCAATCAAATATTTTCCGATGAGTCCTGCATGCCAGGATGTTCCGCAAGCTGTAATGTAGAAACGGGAAGCATCCTGAATTCTGTCCATACAGTCCCGGATCCCGCCTAAATGTGCAGTTCCCTCATCCAATAAAAGTCGCCCCCTCATGGTGTCCATGATAGTGTGATGTTGATCGTGGATTTCTTTCAGCATAAAATGAGGGAAATTGCCTTTTTCAATCTGCTCCACGGTCATATCAAGCTGGGTGACCGCTTTTGAAATCACTTTATTTTCATGAATTTTCTTAATCTCATGACCTTCCGGCGAAATGGTAACCATTTCACCTTCTTCCAGAAAAATCACATTGCGGGTGTGTTCGATGATTGGTGAGGCATCACTGGCAATAAAATATTCACCTTCTCCAACTCCAAGAACAAGGGGGCTTCCATAACGTGCTGCTACAATGGTGTCAGGGTCATCTTTGGAAATAACCACAATACCATAAGCGCCCACTACTTCCTGCAGCGCTGCCCGAACGGCATCGGAGAAATTCAGTCCATCATTTTTGTATAAGGATGAAATCAACTGTACCAGCACTTCAGAATCCGTTTCACTGGAAAATTCAATTCCTTCCTTTTCTAATGCTGATTTTAAAACATCGTGGTTTTCTATGATACCGTTGTGGATCATGGCAATGGAATCGGTATGGTCCAAATGAGGATGGGCATTCACGTCGTTGGGTTCTCCATGAGTCGCCCAGCGAGTGTGGGCAATCCCAATATTCCCTCTCAATGTTGAATCCATCAGTTCGGTTTCAAGTTGATTGACCTTTCCCGCTTTTTTTAAAAAATTTATAGATGAGTCATTGGTGACCGCTATCCCTGCTGAATCGTATCCTCGATACTCAAGGCGTTTTAATCCGTTAATTAAAATTGGGATTGCATCTTTAGTCCCGTAATACCCTACAATTCCACACATATTTGACCTATACCTTTATTTTTAAGAAAACACACACCGGAATATAGGTAAATCATCCTAATTCCTAAAATATATTAAAAATTGATGGGACAAATTTAAATAATAACAAGACTGTCACCTTGAGTGGCAAAGCGTTATTGAAAGGTGACAAAGGTTGAGGCTAAGACAAATCCTTCGAAAACACTTCCTTCCACTCTGTTACTCAGGATAGACAGCTGATTTTTAATTCGTCCCATTCGATGCAATTATGATACGTTCTATTTTCATTCCCACTCAATTGTTCCCGGTGGTTTGGATGTTACATCATATACGACACGATTCACACCTTTAACTTTATTTACAATTGAATTTGAAATTTTAGATAAAATATTTTTTTCAAAATGATACCAATCTGCTGTCATTCCATCGTGGCTGGTGACAGCTCTTAACCCAATTAAATTTTCGTAAGTGCGTTGATCCCCCATGACTCCCACCGTCTGAACTGGAATCAAAACACAAAATGCCTGCCAAATTTCATCATAAATATTTTCTTCCCGTAATATCTGAATATATTCTTCATCGGCATCTTTTAATATTTTCAGTCTTTGCTCTGTGACCTCTCCGATTATCCGAACGGCCAACCCGGGCCCGGGAAAGGGATGGCGGTTAACTAATTCTTCAGGGATTTCTAATTCCAACCCGACTTTGCGAACCTCATCTTTAAATAGATCCCGTAGTGGTTCAATGAGTTGAAAGTCCATTTTTTCCGGCAGACCACCTACATTATGATGACTTTTAATCACAGCCCCATGGCTGCCTGCTTTGGCAAAACCGCTTTCCACCACATCGGGATAGAGTGTTCCCTGGGCTAAAAATTCCGTTTGTCCCTGTTTTTTTGCAATTCGTTCAAAACTACGAATGAACTGCTCTCCGATAATTTTTCTTTTTTCTTCCGGATCGGTCACTCCTTTTAATTTTTCTAAAAACAGTTTTGATTCATCAAAGCATTTTACCTGAAATGGAAGAATTTTATTCAGTTTTCTTGCACATTCGACCGCTTCATTTTTCCGCATGAGACCGTGATCAATAAGCACACCCACTGTCCGGTCTCCAATTGCTCTTCCAAACAATGCTGCCACAACAGTGGAATCCACTCCGCCGCTTACACCCAACAACACTTTTTGATCTCCTGTTTGAGTTCGAATATTTTCAACCTGTTCATCAATGAAATGTCCTGCAGTCCATCTTGGAGAACACTTAGAAACTTTAAAAAGGAAATTGTTTAGTATTTGATGTCCCGCTTCCGTATGAACAACCTCAGGATGAAATTGAGTGGCAATTCGAGTTTCATTTTTATTTTGCAGGGATGCAATTATTCCATTGGACGAATGAGAAGTGACCTCCCAATCTGCCGGAACCCTGTCAACTTTATCCATGTGGCTCATCCATACTTTGGTCTCCGTTGGAACCGCATGAAAAAGACCGTTTGACTGTTCAATCTTTACATTTGCAAAACCGTACTCACCTTGATGTGAAGATTCAACCTGCCCGCCGTAATGATGAACCATGAGTTGAAGTCCGTAACAAATACCCAAAATGGGGATTTCAAGTGTGAAAATTTCCTTATCATAATTTGGAGCCGATGTTTCATACACGCTGGAAGGACCTCCGGAAAGTATAATTGCTTCAGGTTTGTGTGAGAGAATTTCCTGAAGGGATGAATCCGGAGATAATATTTCTGAATAGACATTGAATTCCCTCACTCTCCTGGCAATCAATTGGGTGTACTGGGAACCAAAATCCAGGATGACAACACCTTGGGAATGAAGATCAATCATCAAAACCCCAAGACTGTAAATCACTAATGAATGTTTCATTCGTCAATTTATAGTGGATGGGAGTAACGCTGTAAAAACCATCTTTCAATGCCTGATTATCGGAATTTCCTGATGAATCAGGATCGGTTAATTCACCTGTCATCCAATAATAAATATTGCCTCTTGGGTCTTCTCTTTTTTCAAATCTGTCTTTAAAATAAGCGGTTCCTTGTGTTGTGATTCGTGTCCCTTTAATCATCTTTCCTGGAATGTTCGGGACATTAACATTTAACAGTGTTCCCTTCGGCAAACCATATTCAAGAACTTTTTTAATGGTGGTTTGAGTAATTTCCATGGCAGATTTGAAATCATCGGGTTGATGGGAATCAATACTCACTGCTATAGATGGAATTCCAAGAATTGTTCCTTCGGTGGCAGCGCTGACTGTTCCTGAATAAATCACATTTGTTCCTACATTTGCCCCAAGGTTTATCCCGGAAACAACCAGATCCGGCGGGGAATCCAGGATGGAACGCACCGTGATTTTCACGCAATCTGCAGGCGTTCCATTGACTGCATATCCGCTGAAGCCTCCACTTCGATTCACATGTTTTGTCCTCAAAGGATTGGTAATTGTTATGGCGTGTCCAACAGCACTTTTTTCTGTATCGGGAGCCACCACCAGCACATTCCCAAAATCCTTCACCGCTTCCCATAACCTGTAAATTCCTTCAGTATAAATCCCGTCATCGTTGGTGACAAGAATTGTCTTTTCCCTCACGTCAATACAGAAATTAAATTAAAGAGTTCGTCTTTCAAATCAACACGAGGTACAATTCTGTCCACAAATCCTTTTTCCATGAGAAATTCCGCTCGCTGAAATCCTTTAGGAAGATCTTCACCAATGGTCTGTTTGATCACACGGGGACCTGCAAAACCGATCAAAGCTCCAGGCTCTGCTAAAATAACATCTCCCAGCATTCCAAAACTGGCAGTCACACCACCGGTGGTTGGATCAGTGAGCAATGTAATATACAGACCACCTGATTTTGAGAACTGGGCTAATTGAGATCCGGTTCGTGCCATTTGCATCAAAGATAAAGCTCCCTCCTGCATCCTGGCTCCCCCAGAGGCGCAAATTATGATGAGAGGGACTTTATTTTCTTCGGCATAAAAGGTAGCCCTTACCACTTTTTCCCCCACCACAATTCCCATACTGCCACCTATAAATTTAAAATTCATTATTCCAAGGACGATCTTTCTGTCATTCAGCATTCCGTCAAAACATCGTATTGCATCCAGGTGACCGGTTTTTTCCATAGCACTTTTAAGCTGGGTTTTATATTTTTTCCCTGCTTTGAATTTTAATGGGTCATTGGTTTTGAGATCCTTGAAAAGTTCTGTGTAGGTTCCCTCTTCAAAAAGCAAATCCAAATATACATCCGGTGAAACACGGAAATGGTGATTGCAATGGTGGCAGACAGAATGACGTTTATCCAACTCAATTTTGTATAATATTTCATTGCATGATGGACATTTTTCCCATAATCCACTGGGAATTTCCTTCTTTTCACTCTCTTTTAACTTCTGGTCTTTTCGCCGAAACCAAGACATTTTATACACTCAATTCAATAAGTTCCATGTTGATATCCTTTGGAATTTTATTTCCTGTCTTTGCCATTACAATTGCATCTTCTCCATCAGAGTAATACTTTTTACGAAGGTCTAAATGAGTAAATCCGAAATGAGAATATAATTGGATTGCCGGGAGGTTTGACTCCCTGACTTCAAGATAAAAATATGTATCCTCATTAAACTGAGAAAGGAATTCAGATAAAATCCTTTTTCCGTTTCCACGACATTGATGTGAAAGTTTAACTGCGATATTAATGATCTGTACATCGGGTTTAACAGCAAAAGACATAATATATCCAATGATGGAATTTCCATCTTCCAAAACCCAATGACTCGCTGTTGGATTTTCAGATAGTTCATAGGCTAATTGTTCTCTGGACCACGGACTGGAGAATACTGATTTTTCGATTTCCCAGATTGCATCAATATCCTGAATGACTGCTTTATGAAACTGCATTTTTTCTTTTTTTTATCTCAAAGGGTGCAATATAATCCGGAATAAGTTGAAATGGTTCTTTCACAATATATTCATCCCATCGTTCATGGGCAATGAGTCCGATCCATTTTGCTGAGGGAATGACCGGAGAAAAGTATTTATATTCATTTTCGGAAGTTATGTGTTCTCCACCACAAATAAAAACATCATTCTTTTCTTTTTCAACACCGGATTGTAATGTTTCCCAATCCCATAAAACAGGTTTTTTATCACCGGATGGTAACTTTTCCGAATGATGAAATACCTGAGTATAAAATAAATTTCTGTGTGAAAATAATGCAATTCTAAAGGAATCTGATTTGGATGAAATATTATTTGCCATTCCTGCTAACGTTGGAACGGGAACAACAGGTAGGTTATGACTGTAAGCTAATCCCTTTGAGAAACTCAAACCAATACGTAAACCGGTAAAAGAACCCGGTCCAATGGAAACAGCAATCCCATCCAGTTCTTCCCATTTAAAACCTGATTGTCTCTGTACATTTTTAACCATTCCCGGTAATTCTTCTGCTGAAGTTCGGGGACATTCTCTTTCAACCAGTGAAACACAATGACCGTCCTTCACGTAAGCAACTCCGCATATAAATGTGGCGGTTTCAATTGCCAGAATTTTCAAAAGTTCAATCCGATCAATTTTACAATGCGATGATTTTCAGAACCATCACCCAATTTGAATTTGATAATTGGACAATCTTCAGGAATGATCTCCTCGATCCTATCAACCCATTCGATGAGTGTGATCCCATCTTCGGGATAGAGAAATCTTTCGGCATCCATGGAAATAAATTCGGTATAATCATTCAGACGGTAACAATCCACATGAAACAAAGTACATGATTCAGTTTCATATTCACTCACAATTTTAAAAGTGGGAGAGGTAACATGAGCATTGATTCCCAAGCCCTTTGCAAATCCTTTTGCAAACGTTGTCTTTCCGGATCCCAATTCTCCCTTAAGCCCAATAACGGTTCCTACAGGGATTTTTTTTGCTAATTTTTTTCCGAGGAATTCCATGTCATCAGAGGACATTATTTCATGTGTTTCTGAGTTAAGATCACTCATCTTTTTTCCAAAACTGCAACCGGTATGAGCATTTCCTCCATGGAAATTCCGCCATGCTGAAAACTATTTTTAAAGGTGTTTTGATATTTTTTCATCTGGTTCGGATACAGAAAAAAAGCAGAATCCCGTGCGAAAAGATAGGTTGATTGATGACCCATTTCCGGAAGTTTATAATCTGATGGTTTGTGAACTTTCACACTGAATTTTTCGTCACAGTTTAAATTCCTTCCCACTTTGTATCGAACTCCCGTTGACGTATCTTTATCCGCTTTGACCATTACACCTTTGTGGACACAAATACTTCCGTGATCACTGGTGAGGATAATCCTGTACCCATTTTCACCGAGGTATTTCAGCACATCCAAAAGCCACGAATTTTTAAACCATGACACGACCGCCCGGCAAAATGCAGATTCATCACTGACCATTTCTTTCAAGACGGAAGATTCGCTTTGCTTATGAGCGAGCTGATCCACAAAATTAACGACAATGGCTAAAAGGTCAATGTTCAAATAATCACCAATTCGATGTTGAAATTTTATGCCATGCTCCGCAGACCATATTTTATGATAATGCATACCGATTTGGCTCAGATCGTTCTTGTCAAGAAGATGCCTTAAATAGGTTTCTTCAAATTGATTCAATCCAACTCCGGAATTCATCGCAGTCAATTGGTCCGGATATTTTTTTAATAATTCATCAAAATACATTCCGCTGAAGAGAGCATTACGGCTATAAGGGGTCGCTGTCGGTAAAATGGACACATGAAATTGAATGTCAACCTGAAATATTGAAGACAGTAAAGGAACCAATGCCATGAGTTGATCATGTCGGAGGCAGTCCAAAACGAGAAAACAGGCTTTCTTCCCGCTCTCAAGTTCAGGCAGGACAAACCTTTCCACCACATCCACCGACATTGGAGGTCTGGATTCAGACTTTACCCAATCAGAATAAGATTTTAGAACAAATCTGGAAAATTCATGATTACTACTTTGAATTTCCTCTTCGAGAATAGATTGTAGTCCCGGTTCGTTATGGTTATCCAATTCCAATTGCCAATGAACCAATTGCTGATATAAATCCCACCATTCTTCAACCGAAAAAGTTTCTTTCTTTTGAGTACTTATGTCCTGGTATTCCTTCAGGAAATCTCTGGTTGTCTTTTCTTCTCGGATTTGTCCCGATTCAAGCACCTGTTTTATCGCCATAAAAACCTGACTTGGGTTTACAGGTTTGATGAGAAACTGTGTTACTTTTTCCGAGATTGCTTCGTTCATCAATGATTCTTCCTCAGATCGAGTTACCATGATCACGGGCAATGCAGAATCTATTTTTTTCAACTCACGCAGAGTATCCATCCCGTCCATCCCGGGCATGTATTGATCCAAAAGGGCTAAATCAATATTTCGATTTTTTGTCAATTTTATCCCGTCTGCTCCATTGGAAGCTGTTTCAATCTCGAAGCCTTTTTCTTCCAGGAATAAAATGTGAGGTTTCAGGTGTTCGATTTCATCGTCCACCCATAGAATTTTACCGCGGGTTTTCATGATAAATTATGGGTCGGAAAATACGGAAGTGTGGAAATACTGAGTGAAGGGTTATTCTAAATATTTGAAATTCTAAATCAATGTACAACAGGCATTTTTTCCTGTTTATGTACAAACTCTGTTGGTGTACAATCTCTGTAGTTGTACAATCTCTGTTAATGTACAGACAGGAATGTCTGTACTACGTGTACTAGGGGATTTTACTTCAACAGCACCATCTTTTTAGTCTGTACAAACTCTCCTGCATTTATCTGGTAGAGATATACTCCTGCACTTACTGATCTACCATTTGAGTCCGTAGCATCCCACTGGACTGTCCTGAAGCCTGCTTGTTGATGCGAGTTAATCAGCGTGACAATCTCATTACCCAAAATATCATAAATTGAAAGATTTACATCACTATCTTTAGGTAACTCATAACTAAGTGTTGCCCAAGGGTTAAATGGATTAGGAAAATTAGGGTAAAGAGTAAATTCTTTCGGAAATAAATTTTCTTCATTTAGGGATAGAACTGATGTAATTGTGAGATTTAATTGTTGCCCGGCTGGAATTATAAATTCCCCCGAATCAGCATCCAGATCAAGCCTCTCCTCTTGAGTTGTGGTTAAGCTCCAGATCATTCCTGAGTCCGGATTAGTTTTGATTAAGTAAGAAATATCCAGACTTTCAGCATTAGGCATTATTTCAATCACGCAATTTTCTGTTTCACATACACTCATATCACCAGAAAACCGCACATCAAAAGCGCTTTCAGGTGGGAGAGGTGGCAAGGAAAATTCCAACTCTTCTCCAATCGGAATTTCAACACCAAAATACAAATTGACATCATTTATAATCAGTTTGTTTGCTTCATCCAGAAGTGAATCCCTTGAAGATTGATCCGGGAGTTCCGTATAAACTATACCTTCCTGAATGGTAACCATTCCTGCTTCATACGCTCTCAGCCAATAACCTTTTCCCGGAATGAGAGTTTCCGTATTAAAATAAGCACCGGAAAATCCAAACAGAGTATTGGGAACAATGATACTGTCAGGGTCAATAACGGAATAAATAGACATGTCTTCATGAAGCCCTGAAATTAAATTCCAGTTTTCATTCAGAGAAATTGAAAGTTCATTCATCGAATGCCCTGTTATGGTTGTGGTACCGGAAGTATCGAATCTAAGCCAATATCCTTCTCCATTGACTAAATTTGAATCAAGAACATAAGCTCCGTCAAAAGCAAAAAGGGTATTCTCTACAGCATCGGGAAAAATAGAAAGATAGTAATTGTCTTCAACCTCGAGAGGTGACCCAACCAGATTCCAGTCTGATTGGTGATCAATCTCCAATGTAAACGAAGTGTTACCATTTGGTCCCCCCGGTGTCCCTAAGTCACCGTCACCATACTGTGTTGTAGATTCCACCCAGTTAGAACCAATGCTATTATCCAAACTCGGATCAATCAATGCCATTGAAGCACCGGTTGGGTCAGGAAAAGTTGCACCATTGTCCCAGACTACAATGTCTGAAAAAACACCGTCAGAGGAAATGAGAATCAATTCATCACTTCCGTTTGCTAAATTAATTCCACTATAGTCATAATCAACTTCTACTCCTCCATTTTCAGCATAGTTACCATTTCGTCCTAATAATGCATATTCAAATGGAGGAATGACCAAATCGGAATCAATCACATGGTTGTCGTTGTCCAAATCGCTAATGGTCCAGCCGTTTAAATTCAATGAATCTGCACTTGGGTTATACACCTCAAACCATTCTCCATTGGCATCTGTAACCATGGTTGGGTTTTGCATGATTTCTGTAATGATGACTAAATCCATTGTATCGAGATACGTTTCTCCCATTTCACTCATAATGCAGTCTTCATAATACATGAGTTCAGGTGTGAAATTGTGATTTGTCAACTGCCCCGGACAGATGTGAGTGTGATACCGGTCTGTAAAATGGACTTCACCAGTTTCGTCTGTCAAATCATGAACATGACCGTTTTGGGCATCTAAATTATCCGGATCGGGTGCAGTGCCATCTAACTCGGTGCATCCCAAAATGACTGTTCCGTCACACATAATTCCATACAATTCAATTTCTCCATTTCCCGGCTCGGGATTTTGAATTAATCCCTTGTATTCCAAAACCTCCAAAGGACCTTTTGTGGTGGTGTGATAATGATACATTCCAGAATTTTGCGGATGGCCATTGTAGTAATCGAAGGAGTATTGTTCATCTTCAATATCATCCCCCGGTGCTGCAAGAGGATTGTACAATACTACCCCATCCAATGCCACTCCCCTTGCTCCCATTCCATACTCATTTACATCATTTCCCACAACGCCATCTACATTAAAATCCGTAATGTCTATTCCCCTTGGTACAGGATCGATAGGAATAGAAACGACTATATTTTGTTCCTGGATTGAATTTGGATTCTGGTAATAGCCCGGTCCCTGACTTTCAAAATCAATGTGATTGGGATCGCCAACAGGATAATACCAGGATAAGTGGGGAGGAAGATTATCTGTATGAATTACATGGTAAAACTCTCTATTAAGAGTAACATCCACACACTGGAAATATTTCTGATAAAATGAAGACACATTGGAATTGATTGAGTTTGGACAATTTTCCAATGTGAGTTCTTCCTGTCCGAACAGGAGGATTGGAATTAGAAATAAATAAAATATTCTACTTTTGATTTTCATTATTTTGTAAGTGAATAAACTCATTTTAGCAGTCTGATATTACAGCCAATTCCTCAAATGTCCAATAACGATAATAATTCCAAAACCCCTATACTCCGCAGTAGAATTTACAAAATGGGATAGTACACGGGATGGTACAAGAGTATCAACATTTCTTCAACATTTGAACTTTTTTCCACTTTTTTTGAAAATTTTAGGATTTTGTTATAAAAATGGTGACTTTTCAAATTTTAAGGGGAGCACAACAGGAAACTTGTCCGGTTGTTGACTGATTCCTGCTTGTTAGATTTTCACACCATTCGTACAACAGGCATTCCTGCCTGTTGATGTACAGACAAGAATGTCTGTACTACGGTGTGGTGTTGTAAAATTTCACTTTGATCCGTTTTTTGTATAAACACGTAATTAAATTCTTTATAAAATACTATTAATTGTGTAATATTAAAGTAATACTTGAGATATACACATTATTGTTTTAACTTCCTGCTATGATAAAAAGAGATATCACAAGAGAACTGAAACAGGCACATTCAGAATATCCGGTCGTTTCTATATTTGGTCCAAGGCAATCAGGGAAAACAACGCTGGTACAGATGACATTTACGTCAACTCCTTATTTTTCATTGGAAGACCCCGACATACGTTCAGCTTCTGAATTAGATCCTCGCAGATTTCTTTCCCAAATGCCGGATGGCGGTATTATTGATGAAATTCAACGTGTACCCCAATTGCATTCTTATATTCAGGGAATTGTGGATAAACACAATAAACCTGGTTTTTTTATCCTTACCGGAAGTCACCAGCCGGAACTACAGAATGCTATCAGTCAATCTTTAGCAGGACGTACCGCTGTGTTGACATTATTGCCATTTTCAATGAATGAATTAAAACAATTTCAATCTACCTGGGATCCATTTCAATTAATGGTTACCGGTACATTTCCCCGCATTCATGACAAGGATTTAAAACCACTCCGTTTTTTTAACAGTTACTTTCAGACATATATTGAGCGGGATGTTCGTGCATTGATAAACATAAAAGATTTAAGCAGATTTCAACAATTTATGAGACTTCTCGCAGGGAGAATTGGACATGTGATCAATTATACATCTTTGAGTAATGACATCGGTGTCTCATCAACGACAATAAAAAGCTGGATCAGTGTTTTAAAAGCGTCTTATGTAATTTATGAATTGCCTCCATTTTATGAAAATGTGAGAAAACGTGTTATTAAATCACCAAAGATCTATTTTACAGATACAGGATTGGCTTCCTATTTATTGGGCATTTCTACACCCGAGCAACTGAAACGTGACCCGTTACGAGGAGGGTTGTTTGAGAATTTCATCATTCTTGAATTCATAAAAGCTGCCTGGAATAAAGGCGTACAACCTCATTTTCACTTTTATAGGGATTCTCACGGTACTGAAGTTGATTTATTAATTCCGCAAGGTAGAAAATTTATTCCAATCGAAATAAAATCTGCGGAAACATTCAATAAAGATTTCTTAAAAGGAATTATTCATTTTAAAAAACTTATTCCGGACCGGTGTTCAAATGGCTTAGTTATTTACAACGGAGAAAACTCTTTTCATATTAATGATATTGAAGTTAAAAACCCATTTAAGATCAAAAGTTTTTGGAATACTATGCTTCATCTGACTGTGTAAAAATCCTTTGTCAATCCAATGGCACAAATAAAACCCCCCTGCTTGTTAGATTTTCACACCATTCGTACAACAGGCATTCCTGCCTATTGATGTGCAGACTCTCCCAATGTACAGACTAGAATGTCTGTACTATGAACTAATTACTTACCCATTCAATAGGCGTATTTCTAATGTTTACTTTTTACTATTTAGACGTCAGCGTCCATGAACCATTCCAATCATCACCGGGAGGGTTTTCCATATAAAACTCACAACGGGGAATATAAACTCTACTGGGATTGGTTTTCCTTCCGGGAAACATATCTTCCAATTCGTCTGAGGCTTTAAATGCTTCGATGGCTTTTTTCCATTCATGATTTTTATACAACCCTAAGGCTTCATGGTAGGCTTTCAATATTTTATTATATCCTTCCGGCATTTGTCCGGCTTCTGCTATCAATTCATATACTTGAGCCGGTTCCGTTTTTCCCATGACAACCACATAATCCAAATCACGCCAGATAAATTTATCTTTACAGGCCTTATAGGTCTCTTCAGCCACCTGAATATAAATACCATATTGTTTTGCAGAAGCTTCCAGTCTGGCAGCAAGATTGACTGTATCACCCATCATGGTATAATTCATCCTCATGGCTGATCCCATATTTCCTGTCACCATTTGCCCTGTATTCACTCCTATTCTATTTTGCATATTGTGAACAATTTCAGGCCAGCGGTCGCCTTCACTTCGCCATTTAGTTCGAAGTTGATCTAAACTTTGCTGCATTTTTATAGCAGTAAGGCAGGCTCGGTATTCATGGTCATCCACCGGTACTGGAGCACCATAAAATGCCACGATTGCATCCCCGATATATTTATCCAGCGTACCTTTTTCCTCAAGAAGGATATTTGTCATGTCTGTGAGATATTCTACCAAAAGCTCAACCAAATCAGATGCAGACAATATTTCTGAAAAAGCTGAAAAACTCTGAATATCGGTAAAAAATGCAGTGTGATATCCTTCGTCTCCGCCAAGTTTAGGCTCTTGTTTATCTTCATACATCTGGTCAATTAGGTCAGGTGAAATGTAGGTTCCAAATGTACTTTTCAAAAATCGTTTATCTTTCTGTTCATTGATGAATTGATAAATAATATTGCTGGAATATGTAACTCCAATCCCAACAAGAGGAGCAACAATGGGAAGCATTACAGATTCACCAACCTGTGGTAACGATGTAGCATCCCAAAGCCATTTCATGTTTCCGGAAAAATATCCACAGGAAATGACAAAATAAACAAACCCTTCAACTACCAGGAGTATTCCACCAATGACCGGTTTTACATAGGTGATGAGCAATAAAGCAATAAATGATAATAATGCAATCATAAAAAGATGACTAAAAAATATTGGCAGTGGTTCAGGATCATCTGAAATTCCCGTTATTTTTCCTCCAAATACATCAATATAGTTTCCATGTAACAGGGTTTGAATGGCATTGGCATGAGTTTCCATTCCCGGTGTTAATTGCTGGTATCCTCCGTAGTTATAGAATGGTGTGGATTTTGTATCATGAAGAACTTCAATATTTACTCCTAAAATCACGATTTTATTGTAAAAGGGATTGTTTGGATCTAACTCCTGTTTTTGACCAATACCAAACAGATCAAAATACATTTGATGATCTTCTTCGGGCATGTCCAAAACCCAGACATATTCATCGGGTATTTCACTTCCTCTGGGAATATTACTGTTCATCCAGTTATTGTCTTCAAAATAAATTTCATTCCCTGAATCGTCTAACACAGAATTTCCTAAGGAATCCTTTAGAACACCGCCTATAGAATAATCATCTGTATCTAAAATTTGCGATAGCGAATACCGATTATAAGTTGACCAAGGAAACAAAGAATTCGGATCTTTAAAGTAAGAAGGTGGACCATAATAATTCACCAGAAACGAAGTTGAATTTCCGTAAGGTTGGATTTTTAGCGTACCATATTGCCAAAACATTTCTCCGTCTTCATAATTAATTTCTGGAACAACATCGTCATCAATAGCTAAATAACCTTTTACTGCTTCCATCGCCAGACTTAAATAGGCTTTTGATAAATCATTGTTTATATACCACATCATATTGTACTGTCTTGAAAATCCGTCTTCATCCAACATATCATTTACCACACCATTTTCCGTGAAATCGTTTATATAATCAACTGGTTCGGCAATATACTGTGGTGGAACCCTTGTAGCTTCCGTCACAAGTTTACTGGCCATGATCACTTTTGTACCATTTTCCTCCAAAACACGTTGACAGGTCTTACCTAAAACAATATCGCCATGTGTGGGAATATATTTATCCCTATCTTTGGGATCCATTCCTTCAGAAAAATCCCGTAGAAATTCGGATTTATCCTCAGGAGAGTCAAACTGAATATCAAATACGATTACCTTAGCACCTGCTTTAGAAAGGTTTTCTACCGTCCTGGACCAAACCGTTCCTCGTGGATAAGGCCATCCATCCCTAATTAATCTCCAGGCTTCGTCATCTACTTCAACCAGAACGATATCTGTCCCTTTTTCAATCCATGTAGAATCAGCCGCTTTTAATCCTGTCAAAGGTCCCCGCACTTTATGAAAACGGTAATCATACATTTTCAATTCCATTGAATCAAATACACCGATATAATTCATAAATCCTACCACAAGAATTGAAATAAGAGTTAATCCAACACCAATTCCTTTTGATTTGATAAATTTGATAATTTGGTCTGTCATTATATTTCCGGGAGTTTTATTATTTCAAAATGGCTCTTAATATCGTTTTGGAATAAGTTGAAATTAGGGTTTTTCAGATAATAAATGTATAAAAACAAAAAACCCTGAATTTTCAGGGTTTTTTAAATATTCCCGGCGATGTCCTACTCTCCCACGCTGGTCTCCCGCACAGTACCATCGGCG
>CAZFKU010000029.1:0-16814 GCA_964518835.1 uncultured bacterium | reverse complement strand
TTGATAAAAAAGTCGGTGTTGTCACTTATAATGCCGGATTAGTGGAATTAACGGCAATTGAAAATGCCATTGCAACTGTTGGGTATGATGCCAATGATACCAAAGCAAACACAGAGGCTTACAACAAATTGGATGCCTGTTGTAAAATTCCCGGTAAATAAGGATAAAAACTAAAATAAGTTTCATCTAAAAAGAAGAAAATTAGATTCTCCTGCATTTTTTATTTTTAGAGGGGTTTGGACTATTCCCATTCTGAAGCATCAATTTATGAAGAAATTCACACTATTTTTTTTACTTAACCTTTCAACATTTGCCATTCAGTTACCGGGAGATGAGGTGGTTAAACAAGGAGTGGAATTGTTTTATAATTATCAGAGTGCGGAAGCTGTTGAAATCTTAGCAGAAGCAAGGGAAAAATTTCCTGATAATCCCCGAGTTCATTTTACATGGGCAGCAGCACGAATGCTGCACAGTGAAGCACACAATCCCGTCAGTGAATCCTATAAAAAGTTGGAAGGTGATTTAAATGAGATCATTCCCATTTTACGAAACCTCAGTGATTCCCTGCCCCATATTCCCGAATACAAACTCTATCTTGGTTCCGCAATCGGATTAAAAGCCCGGATCAATCTGGGTGAAAAGGAATGGCTATCCACACTTGTTAATGCTTACAGAGGATTTCGAATTATTCGAAAAATTGAACATAAATATCCCGATTTAATGGATGCAAAATTACCCGTTGGAATTGTTGAATATTTCGCCGGGTTGAATCAAGGCTTAATCCAATGGACTGCAAAAGTATTTGGGTTAGAAGCTACAAGACAAGCGGGATTGGGAAAAATAGAACAGGCCGCTTTCGGTGGAGAATTTTCCAATGTGGAAGCGAAGAAAATAATTACTTTTTTGGCATTATGGGTTGAAAATGATTTGGAAACAGCCTTGAAATACAGCAGTGAACTGCACCGGGAATTTCCGAAAAATTTTTTCTTCAGTATCATGTATCTTGAAAGCCTGATCAAAACCGAAGAAAAAAATGGGATTCCGGGAGTTTTGTCCCAAATGGAAAGAGAATTGGATTTGCTCACTCCTATTCAGAAAAAATGGTATAAGAGTTATTTGAACTATGAAAAATCACAGTTCTATTTTCACAATTCCGATTTCGTCAATGCGTTGTATTATGTTGACCTTTCAATCAATGAATATCATGCGGAACTTGATGTGATCTTATCACATGCTTTACTGTTAAAGGGAAAACTGCATGACATTAAAAATGAACGAGAAAAAGCCATCCTGTCTTATGAACAATGTATAAAACTGGATAATTATTCTTCTGCAATAACAGAAGCGAAATCTTATTTAAAAAACAATTATTTACGAAATTAATTTAATGAATCGGCAGTATTACCTCACCTTTTGAATAACAACCCTTACAAGCGGATAGTAAAAAGGTACAGAATTTATCTATGACAATTTTTTATAATTTAAACTCAAAATAACCCTACGTAAATTTAAAACATGAATGAGACGATTAATCGTAAGATGACCCGAAAAGTAATGGTGGGGGATGTTCCTGTTGGAGGAGGAGAACCCATTCCGGTTCAATCCATGACGACCACAAAAACTCATGATCTGAATGGAACCATGAAAGAAGTTGAAAGGCTTGAGGAAGCAGGATGTCAGATCATTAGAATCACAGTTCCCGATAAAAAAGCTGCGAAAGTACTCCCTGAAATAAAAAAACGAATGACCGTTCCTTTAGTTGCAGACATCCATTTTAATTACCGAATGGCATTGGCGGCTGTGGATGCCGGAGCGGATAAAATTCGGATAAATCCCGGAAATATCGGCGGGAAAGAGAGAGTGAAAGAAGTGCTGGAAAAAGTGAAAGGGGCAAATCTTCCCATCCGAATTGGTGTGAATGCTGGGAGTCTGGAAAAAGACCTCATCGAAAAATATGGTTATCCCACTCCCAAAGCCATGGTAGAAAGTGCAGCAAGACATATTCAAATTTGCAACGAACACGATTTTGATGAAATCATCGTATCCTTAAAAGCCTCCGATGTGAATCTCATGATCGCTTCCTACAAACTGTTTGCAGAACAATTTGACTATCCACTCCATCTGGGGGTGACTGAAGCAGGACCAACCCGTTCTGGTTCCATCAAATCTGCCTTGGGAATTGGCTCCTTATTGCTGGAAGGGATTGGCGATACAATTCGAGTGAGTCTCACCGATGATCCGGTAGAGGAAGTCCATGTGGGTTATGAAATTTTAAAATCTCTGGGACTTGCTTCCCGTGGAGCCACAATCGTTGCATGTCCAACCTGTGGAAGACTGGAAGTGGATTTGTTTAAAATTGCCGGTGACATGGAGGAGGAATTGAAAAATGTGGAAACTCCCATGTCCATCGCTCTAATGGGATGTGCAGTAAATGGTCCCGGGGAAGCGACGCACACGGATCTGGGAATTGCATTTGGAAATAGTGCTGGACACTTATATTATAAAGGTGAAAATTTAGGGAAAGTCAAGGAGTCCGAGGCAATGGAGTCTTTGAAAGATTTAATCAAACGGTATGAGAAGGAAATAAAAGTAACTTCCTGACCTATTATATTTTGTATTTTTTTCAATTTTAAGAGGATAAATGTGTCAATTTATAAACCAAATTTTATAAAGGAATGGGGAGAAATTCGTAGAGAAGGCGGATATAAATTGCTTTTCAAAAAGAAAGGCTGGACATTTGTACTTGCATTTTTCCTATTTTATTTAATTCGGGATTCTATTTTATACCTGCTCATTCCCTATTTAATGGTGAAGAATATCATTTCCTGTTCCTGAATGCTGGGGCAGGTTCTAAGCAGTGCTATTTTAGGTATTGATGCCTATGTGGTAGAAGTGGAAGCTCATCTCAGCGGGGCGAAACTACCCAAATTTGTCACCGTTGGACTTCCGGAAGGAGCAGTTAAAGAAAGCAAGGAACGAGTCACGGCAGCTATTCGTAACAGCGGATTTCATTTTCCACTGAAACATATAACCGTCAACCTTGCTCCGGCGGACATCCGCAAGGAAGGATCCTCATTCGATCTTCCCATTGCCATCGGGATTCTAAATGCCACGGGAATGGTAAAGGGAGATTATCTGGATAAAATCGTTTTACTGGGAGAATTAGCATTGGATGGTTCGCTTCGTCCCGTGAAAGGAGCTTTACCCATAGCCCTCAGCACAGTGAAAAATGGCATCAAAGGATTGATTCTACCATCGGAAAATGCAAATGAAGCAGGAGTAGTACAGGGATTAAAAGTAGTGGGAATTGATCATCTGATTGATGCTGTAGATTTATTGAACGGTACCAAAAAATTCACTCCTGCAAAGGTAGATTTGAACTTTGTTTTTCAAAAAAACCTTCAATATAATGTGGACTTTAAGGATGTAAAAGGACAGGATCAGGTGAAAAGGGCTTTGGAGGTATCAGCCGCCGGAAGCCATAATGTGATCATGGTAGGACCTCCGGGGAGCGGGAAAACCATGGTGGCGAAACGCCTCCCAACCATTTTACCGGATCTGGTTCTGGAGGAAGCGCTGGAAACAACAAAAATTCATTCAGTTGCAGGGTTCTTACAAGAAGACCAGGGACTTATTGCCACACGACCGTTTCGGTCACCTCATCACACCATCAGTGATGCCGGGTTGATAGGTGGGGGAGCAATTCCCAAACCGGGAGAAGTGAGTCTTGCCCATAATGGTGTCCTGTTTCTGGATGAACTGCCGGAATTTAAGAAAAATGTTCTGGAAGTCATGAGACAACCGTTGGAAGATGGAACCGTGACTATTTCCCGTGCAGCAGTTTCACTGTGTTATCCGTCACGGTTTATGCTTATTGCTGCTATGAATCCATGTCCATGCGGATTTACCACAGATCCGAATAATGAATGTTCCTGCACATCTCAAATGATCCAAAAATACATGAGCAGGATTTCCGGACCTCTGTTGGATCGAATTGATATTCACATTGATGTCCCGGCTGTCCCGTTCACCGAATTATCGCAGAAAAAAGCAGGAGAGCCTTCCCAAAAAATTAAAGAAAGAGTCCAGATAGCACGGGAAGTTCAGTTGGATCGCTATGATTCTGTTGAAGGGATGTTTGCCAACGCTCAAATGGAATCCAATGATTTGAAAAAATATTGTCAATTGGATAAACCGTCCTCGGAATTGCTAAAATCTGCAATGGAAAAACTGGGATTGTCCGCCCGTGCCTATGACCGCATTTTAAAAGTGTCACGAACCATTGCAGATTTGGAAGGGAGTGACTCTATAGCTTCTCATCATTTGAGTGAAGCCATTCAATACCGCAGTCTTGACCGGCAGTTGTGGTTGGGATGAAATTCAACACAATATTAATTAGTTTCCTTTTTCTTTTCGGGTGCAGTCCGCAGAATGAACCATTCAGTCTCACTGAAAAAAATTATGAAATGTGGAAAAATTATATCAAACCCACAGAAAGTGATTTATTGTGGACACATATCCCCTGGAGGAGTTCATTCCGGGAAGGATTAAAGGAAGCCGATGAACAACAGAAGCCTATGCTGTTGTGGGTTATGAATGGTCATCCACTTGGATGCACATGAAATAATGGTGTAGCAGGCCGGCGGTCCGTCTGGTCAGATCCTCGAATTATAAACATCGCAGAAAAATTTATTCCAACTGCAGATGAAGTGTGGCGATTGCAACGAAGCCAGGATTCAGATGCTCTATTTTTTCAGGAGATAGCAAACCGAGGGCATTATCGTGGAGGGGGTTCAACTCGACAAGGGATTTATGTGTGCAGTTCCAGTGGTAAAATGATGAGCTCCATAAACTCACTCGATGCAGATAAAGTATTGGAGACCATTGAGGTGGGACTTAAAAAATGGAATGATCTTCCTTCATCGGAGCGATATTTATCAAGTACACTTAGTATGAATACAATCCACCGATGGGAAAACAGTTATCCTGATGAAGGTCTGATAATGACTTCCGTAAATGCAGATTTGTTCACCGACCCACCTGTTCAAGCTAACCGAAGTAATCGCTGGAATATGGATCATGTATGGTTCAATATATCTGAGGCACGCAGTTGGCTCCCAGATGATCCACAAATGAAGGATGTGTATGAATTACCTGAAACACTTGTGAATCGTCTAATCTGTTTTCATCTTGTGGATAATGTGAGAGGTCAAACCTTGCCGTTTGCTCCTCAGGAGGTAAAAGAAGCCGGAATTGAGATTGAAGTATTGGAACGTCAAAATTCAACTGTACAAATTAAAATAAGGGGACATTCAGAAGCGGTAGCAAAGGGTGAATGGTTATTAGGTGAAAACGACTGGACTCCTGATTATCCACTTGACCACGGTATGAAAACGAATATAATCGGTGAAGCTGAGTACGATTTGAATCGAAATAAGTTTACGGAATTCGAAATGGTTGCAATCGGGAAACGTTACGGTAAAACAAAATTCAACAGCAGGCAATCCAACACCGAATCGAGCTACGTCGGTTTTTTGTTCTCCCTTGCGGAAAATGGGAAAGCAGACAAAATTGCACCTGCTTTTGTGGACATTTACAATGCTGATTGGATCGTTAAACCGTAAAGAGTAAATCGATAGTTAATAATCGCCATTAAAACGACACCATTTTAAATTCCTTTATAGTGTTATGTCTAAACACCGTTAATTTTTCTTCACAATAACTGTTAATATTTAATCTATTAATTATCCCATGGAAATTTTCACCACATTTAAGCAAAATCTTCTCCTTCAGGCAGGACTAATTCTTATTGCCAGTTATATTTCTTTTTTGGCTGCAAAATTCATCATTCTCAGACCTCTGAATTCATGGTTCAGAAAAACAAAAACAAATCTGGATGATATATTCATGGAAAGCGGGTTTTTCAACCGGCTGATTTATCTGGTTCCTCTTTTAATTCTCTACAATATTACCGAAATATTCCCCGAATACACCATGATTATCCATCGAATTTTGAATTCAATTATCGTAGTAATCATTCTGGTTTGTTTGAATATTTTATTGTCCGCATCAGGAGAAGTGTACGCAAAAAGTAAATTTGCCCGGAGAGTTCATATAAAAGGCTATCTCCAGGTTGTAAAATTGATTTTAGGTTTGGTGGGTATTTTAGCTGTAATCACCATTTTTACAGGTCAATCACCTTTTTATCTTCTCAGTGGAATTGGAGCAATGACTGCAGTGCTGATGCTGGTGTTTAAGGACACTATATTGTCCTTTGTTGCCACAGTCCAAATCAGCTCAAATGATTTGTTCAAAATTGGCGATTGGGTGGAAGCTCCCCAGTTTGGAGCAGACGGAGATGTGTTGGATATTGCCCTTCATACCGTAAAAATACAGAATTGGGATAAAACCATCACGGTAATTCCAACCCATAAATTGATAGATTCATCCTTTAAAAACTGGCGGGGAATGACAGAAAGCGGTGGTCGAAGGATCAAACGGGCAATTTTTATTGATGTATCTACTATTCGCTTTTGTGATGAAGAACTGCTGCGAAGGTTTCGTCAATTCGATAGGATCAAGGATTATATTAATTCAAAAATTTCTGAAGTTGATGACTCAAATCGCCAAAGTAAAGCCACTTTGGAACAAGTGATTAATGGGAGAAGGTTGACAAATATCGGGACATTTCGGGCATACATTAAAGCTTATTTACATAATCATGAAAAAATCCATGATGATATGACATTTTTGGTCCGACAGTTACCCCCTGCTGAAAAGGGTTTACCCATCGAAATTTATGTTTTCTCAAAGGATACGGACTGGATAAGATACGAATCCATTCAATCAGATATATTTGACCATTTAATGGCAGTTGTCACTGAGTTTGATTTGAGAGTATTCCAGAACCCTACCGGCAGCGATATGAAACGATTTGCACGAGTATAATGTCTCAATGAGAATTCTTCATGATAGAAATGGTATAAAATCGGTATGAAAGATTGGATAGTTACCGGAGCGCTTTTAGCAGGGATTGCCATCGGATTAGGAGCATTTGGTGCTCACGGATTAAAAAACAGGATAACATTTGATTATCTGACCGTCTTTGAAACAGGAGTGAAATATCAAATCTATCATGCACTGGGATTAATGTTAATCGGTATTTTGGCTTTTCATTTTCCATCTGAGCCTTTGTATATCCCCTGTGTTTTTCTAATAACCGGGATTTGTCTATTTTCAGGGAGTTTATATGTTCTTTCCATCACCGGGATAAAATGGATCGGTGCTGTCACTCCATTTGGCGGATTATCCTTTATCATTGGGTGGATTCTCACTGCATATTACATTTGGAGGGCTTCAATTTGATGAACCTAAAAATCAAACCATTTTCTTTGGAAGTCAAATCATTATATGAAAATCATGGGACATTTCACGATGGGGATGCAGGCTTGGATCTGTTTATCATTCACGAACAGACAATTGACCCCGGGGAAACAGCAAAATTACATCTTCAGATCGCATGTGAAAATGAGGAAAATATTCCCTATTTACTCATGCCCCGCTCCAGCATATCCAAAACTCCTTTGCGTTTGTCAAATTCAATCGGATTGATTGATCCGGGGTATAGGGGAGAGATCATTGCTGCAGTGGATAATATTAAATCTGAACCTTACACAGCTAAACCACGACAGCGGCTGTTTCAACTGGCGGCAATGAACGGTTCATCCATACATTTTTCACTGGTGGATGAGTTGTCTGAAACCACCCGGGGAATGGGAGGATTCGGAAGTACAGGAGAATAATACCGTTTTTTTATTCAGCGAATACTTTAATTAAAAACCTCCTTTTAGCACCCTTACTAGTAAAGTGCTAATATTTCTTTTTTCTTTTATTTTTTATAGTATAAATTCAATGCTGCATTCAGCAGAAAAAGAAAACATTAACTTAAAATTAAGGAGAGAAATTAAATGGCTTTAAGTATAAAACCACTTTCTGACCGTGTTGTGGTAGAAGCTGCTCCGGCGGAGGAAGTATCTTCCGGTGGAATCATTTTACCTGATACGGCTCAGGAAAAACCCCAGCAGGGGACTGTAGTTGCTGTTGGTCCCGGAAAAACATCTGATGCCGGTACACTTGTTAAATTGACTGTAAAACCAAAGGACAAGGTACTGTTTGGGAAATATTCCGGTTCAGATATTACCATCGACGGCAAAGATTACATGATCATGCGTGAATCCGATATTCTCGCAATAATTTAAAAGGAGAACAAGAAAATGGCGAAAGAAATTTCCTATGATTCCGTAGCCCGGAGTGCCCTGAAAAAAGGTGTTGATACATTAGCAAATGCTGTTAAGGTCACCCTGGGACCCAAGGGACGGAATGTAGTAATCGAAAAGAAATTTGGCGCTCCAACCATCACCAAGGATGGGGTTACAGTTGCCAAAGAAATTGAATTAGAAGACAAGTTGGAAAATATTGGTGCCCAAATGGTAAAAGAGGTTGCTTCAAAAACCTCCGATATTGCCGGCGACGGGACCACAACCGCTACGGTATTGGCTCAGGCAATCCTCACTGAAGGATTAAAAAACGTAACGGCTGGAGCAAATCCAATGTCAGTTAAGCGGGGTATTGATGCTGCTACTGATTCTGTTGTGAACCATTTACGTAGTCAAAGCAAGGATTTGCCAGACTCAACTCAGATTGCACAGGTTGCCAGTATTTCAGCAAATGGCGATAGTGAGATTGGTGATAAAATTGCTGAAGCAATGGAAAAAGTCGGTAAGGACGGAGTAATCACTGTTGAAGAAAGCAAAACAGCAGAAACATTCCTGGAAACAGTTGAAGGAATGCAGTTTGACCGTGGATATTTATCCCCATACTTTGTCACAAATTCTGAATCCATGGATGCTGAAATGGATGAACCGTATATTTTGATTCATGACAAGAAAATCAGTAATATGAAAGACCTGCTTCCTTTGCTGGAGAAAGTCGTTCAAACCGGAAAACCAGTTGTGATAATCGCGGAAGATGTTGAAGGTGAAGCTTTGGCAACTTTGGTGGTGAATAAACTGCGGGGAACTTTTAAAGTTCTGGCTGTAAAAGCTCCGGGATTTGGCGACCGTAGAAAAGCAATGCTGGAAGATATTGCCGTACTCACAGGTGGAACTGTTATCTCTGAGGATGCAGGATACAAGCTTGAAAATGCGACATTAGATTATCTTGGTTCCTGTAAACGGGTGGTTTCCGATAAGGACAATACCACTATCGTTGATGGTAATGGAGAAAAAGATGCCATCAAAGCCCGAATCAACGAAATCAATGTACAGATTGATAAAACAACATCTGACTATGACAAGGAGAAGCTCCAGGAAAGGTTGGCAAAACTTTCCGGTGGAGTTGCAGTGCTGAATGTTGGCGCTCCCACTGAAGTTGAGATGAAAGAAAAGAAAGCCCGTGTTGAAGATGCTCTTCATGCCACCCGTGCCGCAGTAGAAGAGGGAATTGTTCCCGGCGGCGGTGTTGCATTTTTACGGGCAGTGTCCTCATTGGAAAAAGTGGATGTGAGCGATAATCAGCAAGTGGGTGTGAACATTGTGCGCCGTGCATTGGAAGAACCCATCAGACAGATAGTGGATAATGCGGGATTGGAAGCATCAATCGTTGTACAGGCAGTTCGAGATGGAAAAGATGATTATGGATTTGATGCACGGGACGAAAAATATGTCAACCTGTTCAAATCCGGTATCATTGACCCCACAAAAGTCTCAAGAGTAGCCATTGAAAACGCAGCATCCATTTCCGGATTGTTGCTGACTACAGAAGCTGCAGTGACAGAAATTCCAGAAAAAGATCCTCCAATGCCTCCAATGCCTCCGGGTGGTGACATGGGTGGAATGGGCGGAATGATGTAATCATTTCTGACAACCCTGTTTTTTATTAATAGCCCCCATTTTTCTGGGGGCTATTTTCATTAGACAGAAAAAATTAAAAAGTCGTAAATTGCATGGCGTAATTCAATTAAAATCACAATATTAAGGGGGATTTATAAACTGTATGTCCAAATGGAATAAAGAAAAATTTTTAATCGACCTGGAAGAAAACTGCAGTCGTGAAGTCGTAAAAATAACAAAGGAAATCATAAAGTTTTCTGAAAACAATTCTGAACATCTGTCCTGGGGCAGGGGTTCTGAGCATGGAACCATGACCTATCGCTGTTTCTCAGATGTGGGACTGCTGCCTCTCTTTCATATAAATTCAGAAGGTAATATCAATCTGCAGATTAATTTTCTGCGGAATAAGGACATTCCTAAGATGGTGCTACGGGATATGGTGGTGAAACTGGAGTCCAATTTCATGAGAGAATACGATACGGAAATGTATCCGAATGATACATTTGAACCGATTGAAGAATTATTTCACACTAAATCTCAAATCACGAAGTTCTTGAAAACCATCGAAGGCTGTGCCTACCGGTTGAAACAGTAAAATAACATTTCTAATTTTACCCCCGAGCAATCGGGGGTTTTTTGTTATCAGAAATATCTAAAATGTGCAGACAAATGGATTCTAAAATGTCTTGTTATAAAGAAAATAATAATGTGTAAAGTCGTAGGTTACCCACCAATCCGTTCATCCTGACAAGGTCACCATTGCAGATTGGAGATTTTGGATATGTTCCTGAAATTTACAGTCTGGAGCAGAATTATCCCAATCCGTTTAATCCCATAACCACCATTGGGTTTGGATTACCGGAAGACTCTCAAGTTCAAATTCTGGTTTATGATATATCCGGACGGCTGGTTCGGACTTTGGTTAACGATGCAATGACTGCAGGATATAGGCGGATTGTATGGGATGGCAGGAATGATTATAAGGAATTGGTCAGTGCTGGAGTGTATATTGTTTTAATGAAGGCGGATGGATTTTTAGAACATCGTAAGATGGTGCTGTTGAAATAAAAAGGATTTACTTTATAACCAACTACACAAACAAAAAACTCCGGTTTTCCGGAGTTTTTTGTTACTTCTTTATTTTAAATTATCGTTGTGTAAATTTTTCACAATTTTAATTTTTACCGTTGGTTTAATTGCTCAGGAAGAAAAGGATTCATTTAAACCGAATCATTCTTTTGAAAAACACCGATCTAAATTACACCAGATATCACATGTTGTAATTCCAACCGGAATTGCATATGCTCTAAAAATTGAAAATAAATGGGAAAACACAGCATTGATTTATTTGTCAACAAATCTGGTGGATTTAGATCATTTGACAGCAAAACCAATTTATGATCCAAACAGGTGCAGCATCAATTATCATCCTCTACATTCCGATTGGGCAATTTTTGGTTATAATCTCCTGGCATTATATCCCCAAACCAGAGATATTGGAACAGGATTTTTAATTCACATGGGTTTGGATTATATTGACTGTGAGTTGATGAAAAATCCGAAATTAAGTTGGGAAAATTCTGTGAATCTATACACATTAAACCATTTCATATTTTGGTATGGAGTGGGCAAATATTCCAATCTGAAGAGGGATGAAATGTTTTCACTTTCTCTTAGCTGGGAAGTGACAGAATTTAAATTGCCTTATGAATTTGCAAGGGAAGACTGGAAGAATAAAACGGTTGATCTAATTTCAAATTATTTAGGATTTAGGATTGGAAGAGCAAATTAATCACCCTTATTATCTTGCGAAATATCTTCGTTAAATCTTACATTAACCTAACTTTTAATCCATAAAAGGAGACCTGTCATCATGAAAAAATGCTACTTTTTATCCATACTTTTAATATCTGCAATCAACTTCGCCCAAAATCCCATAGATGGTTTTTTGACTGGGAATAACACATTTGTCTTAGTTGGAGATGTTTCCAATGAGATTTTTGAACCCAGAGACCTGGATTTTCATCCAACCCGGGAGAATGAACTGTGGGTGTTGAATAAAGGCGGTACTCCTTACAGCAGTAATACGCAATATGTTGAAAATGTATGCGTTCCCCAAAACAGTAATGTAACCTTCACCATCTATGATTCCTACGGTGATGGGATTTGCTGCAGTTATGGAATTGGTTCCTATGATGTGGAAGTCTGTGGAGTTACTGTTGCTTCCGGCGGAAATTTTGGTTCCCAGGAATCCACATCCTTTAATGTGGGCACCTGTAATGACGGATGCGCAGGGAATGAAGTGGAAGTCATCATCTCAATTCTCACAGACAATTATGGCGGGGAAACATCTTGGGATGTTGTAGATGATGACAATGGAAATATTTATGGCATGCTCGCCGAATCCGGTGGAAGTAACGTACTCTTTTTCGATACGGGTCTCCCGGAACAGACTTCGGAATACCGTAAAGATTCCTTTTCAGGTCATTTTATGCATACTGCCAGTTCCATGTCTTTTGATAACGATGGTTTTTTTGCTAATGCCATAGACTGCCAAGATGGAAACAATAATGCTAATGGGTATTTTGCAGGTCCCACATTGTGGGATGCTGACTTGGATATTTATGCTGTGGTAAATCAAAATGGACCTTTGTTGGGAAGTCATTTGGATATGCTTCATCAAAGCCCTTACGGAGTGGGAATTGAATATGCAGGAGAGGGGAATAAATATTGGTTATTTGACGGTTTTCATTCTGCTATTGTTAAATATGACTTTCAGACTCCCCATGAATATGGAGGTGATGATCACTCTGATGGAAGAGTGTGGAGATATGGTGAAGTGGCGGTTGACAGAGAACCGGGAGTCCCCAGCCATATGGTGCTAGATGAGTCAACCGACTGGTTATACATTGCTGACACAGGAAATTCAAGAATTATCAGGTTCAATGTAACCTCAGGTAATTTTGATTATAATTTAACTCCTTATGGTGAACCGCTGGCTCAATACTGGATGATGGAAAATGCCGAGTGGGAGGTGGTAGTTGATGAGGGACTTCAAAAGCCCTCCGGTATTGACCTGTATGAAGATCGTCTGATTGTGGGAGATTTCGCAACCGGGGAGATCATCATTTATGATATTTCAGGTACAGCAGTGGATGAATTGGGTCGGTTTGATACAGGTTATGAAAACAACCTCATGGGTTTGGTGGTGGGTCCAAATCAAAACATCTATTATGTGAATTACCAAAGAAACGAATTAATTCGGGTGGAAGGTCAAGGTGAAATTGAATTGACAATTCCTCATTTTGACGGTTGGAATTTGGTGGGACTTCCGGTTGAAGTTGAAAACCCCGGTTATGAAATGATCTATCCCGATGCAATTGAAGAGACACTTTATTCATTTAGTGATGGATACACATTAGAAAATGAGCTGTTTACGGGAGTCGGTTACTGGCTCAGGTTTCCGGAGGAAGGATACAGTGTGATTACCGGTGTACCGATTTATGAAGTTTTGGTGTCGCTGAATGAAGGGTGGAATTTAATGTCTGGAATTTCCACTACCACGTCCGTTGATAATATTTATGATCCTTACGACATCATTATTCCGGGTACAATATATGGATGGGACCTCGGATATGTGCAAACCGAAGTTCTGGAACCGGGAAAAGCCTATTGGGTTCGTACCAATGCCGAAGGAATCATTACCGTTCTTGATGGTGGAAATCAGAGAAATAGTACTGAGAATGCATCCATTCTTGAAAATGAAAATACAATGTGTTTCAGAAATGTGGATGGATATAAGAGTACCCTCCATTTTGGTGTTTCCATTCCTCAAAATGAACTCTTGAGTTACAGTCTTCCTCCGCTCCCTCCTGAGGGTGCCTTTGATGTACGGTTTGACGGTGACATGAAAATTTCTGAGAATGGCGGAAAGATCAAAATCCAGAATCAGGAATTTCCCATTACCCTGACTTATGAGATTAAAAAATCTGAGGACTTTTCCGGTAATTGGACATTAGTCAATCCAAATTCAGGGGAAGAATATATTTTATCTGAATCCGGTACCATTGAAATTAATTCACCGGTGAACGAACTCATAATGACAAAGGTGAATAACTTACCGACTGAATTTACGCTGTCGCAAAATTATCCGAACCCATTCAATCCGGTTACGAACATTCAATTTTTCCTGCCGGAAGAAAGTGATGTTAATTTAGCAATTTACGACCTGTCCGGAAGGATGATTGAAGAATTGTTAAGTGGAAAAGTAGAGAGCGGTTATCACGAAGTGATATGGGATGCTACATCTAATTCAGGGATTCCCGTAAGTGCAGGTGTATATCTTTACCAAATTCAAGCAGGAGAACATACCAAAACGAAAAAGTTAATGCTTTTAAAGTGAGTTCCTGTAGTACAGACATTCCTGTCTGTACATGAACAGAGTTTGTACACCAACAGAGTGTGTAAACCAACAAGCAGGAATGCCTGTTGTACGAAAGTGGTTAGTCAAACAACGCTTGACAAAGACAATCAAGGATGATTGTCCTACAATATAAATCCCCACCTTAATCCTCCCCAATTATGGCAGGATATTAATGGAAGAAAAGATTAGATGGATAATTTCTTTTCTGTTGTTGATAACCGATCAAAAATATTCTTTAAATGTTTGGCTTTTTAAAAATGAAAATACGTCATATTTTGGGAGGTGAACTGGTTCTATATTTTACTCGTATCCTCGTTTATTTTCAGTCAGGAGAAAGTCGCTTTTGTATCAGACAGAAGTGGGATTGATGAAATCTATATCATGAATATAGTCGGGAGTGAGTTGCAAAACCTATCCAATAATTTTCATGAAAATTGGTTTCCTGAATTTACTCCTGGAGGTTCTCAAATTGTATTCGTTTCTCAGCATCATCGAGTGGGTGAAATCCAGATTATGAACATTGATGGAACCGGGAACTATCACTTAACAGAAGAGGATGGAGGGGATTATTCTCCAAATATTTCTCCTGACGGAAATCAAATCGTGTTTGAAGCAAATCGGGATATTGGCGAAAGTGAAATTTATATCATGGGGATAAATGGTGAAAACCAAACGAATTTAACCAATGATTCTGCTGTAGACCAGCTTCCTCAATTTTTACCGAATGGTGAACAAATAATATTTAACACGAACCGAGACGGAAATTTTGAAATTTATATCATGGGTTTGAGCGGAGGGAATCTTACAAATTTAACCAATCATCCAGATGATGATATGATGCAAAAATATTCACCAAATGGAGAAAAAATAGTCTTTGTTTCAAACAGGGATGGGAATGAGGAAATTTACATTATGGATGTAAACGGTGAAAACCAAACGAACCTCACGATGGATAACGGAAGTGATTTAGATCCGGGATTCTCACCGGATGGTTCAACGATCATATTTATTTCCAACAGGGAAGGAAATTATGGTATTTACACCATGGATTTAAATGGAGCTAACCTTTCAAATTTATCAACAAATACGCAGGGAGATTTTTCTCCTGCTTTTTCACATGACGGCACTAAAATTTTGTATCAATCATATATCAATGATAATTATGAAATATTCCTGATGAATGGGGACGGAACGAATCAAATAAATTTGACCAATGACATCGGAAGTGATAAATCACCTCGATTTCAGCCTCATATTGCGCTGGATACAGTTGACGTTGAGTACATTGATGATTGGAATCTGGTTAGTTTACCGTTGGGTGTAGAAAACCAGGAATATGAATTAGTGTTTCCTGAATCCATTGAAGGAACTCTGTTTTCCTTTGATTCGACATATACACAACAGGAAGAATTAGAATTCGGACGTGGATATTGGTTGAGGTTTATTTCTTCAGAGAATGTTTTGTTATCCGGATTAGTCATAAATGATTGGATTATAGATGTAAATGAAGGCTGGAATCTTATAGGCAGTGTATCGACTATGGTTGATGCGAATTATTTCACAACAGAAAATTCATTAATCGTTCCCGGTACGATTTTCGAATTTACAGGATCTTATGAAATTGCAGAATCAATCCATCCCGGAAGGAGTTATTGGCTTCGGACATTTGAAGAAGGAGTTATTATACTTTCTTCACAAAACCAATAAATTAGCATGGAATATTTTCATATAAACCATTGTCAAAAGGATAATAGTATTCAATTTTTAATATACAATTTTAGATTCTGAGATTGATAATTCACTCAATCTAAAGTAAGTTACTGTGCTCTATTTTTCATAAAATAAGGAAATGAAAACATGAAAAAACTATCTACGATTAGGTTTTTAAGTATATTTTTTCTTACTACAAGTTTATTTGCAACTCAATATTGGGTTACTGTAGAAATATTTACGGAAACGTGGTGACCGTACTGCCCTGATGCCCGTGCCGGCGTTCAAGAATTATACAATAATCAGCCCTACGTCATTCCGTTAATATGGCAGGGAAACAGCGAATATGAAAGTCCCAGTTATGGGATGAGAGCAAACCAATATGGCGTATCGGGAATTCCTCATGTTCAGTTTGGTGGTACACTTTCCAGTATTGGCGGCGGTGGGAATATGTATCCAACTTATCTGAACAGGTACAACCAACTGATTGATTATAATAGCCCTGTGGCTATAAACTTATCTACTGCAGTGATTGGAGAACAATTGGTCACACAAGCTGATATGGAAGTTACCGGGAATATTTCAACTGTCAGTAACAAGGTTTTATTCATTTTGACCAGACACCAGGATGATGATTATTTTGCCTCTGTTGTGGGTTATGATGAAACTTCTTTCAATCTAAACAATACAGGGGATATAGGTCAATTTGAAAACTCAGTTATCCTTGATCCGGATTGGGATATTGAATCCCTTCAATCAGTAGTATTGGTTCAATCCTGGAATAATGACCA
>CAZFKU010000028.1:0-16838 GCA_964518835.1 uncultured bacterium | reverse complement strand
ACGGTTTCCAGGATCCCTGTCCATTTTTTGCAAATTGCTGAAAATATTGAATTCGATTGGGTCTGTTTGGTTTTTTCTGCAGGTGTAATCCAGCAGATTCCGGAGAGCGGTTTCCTTTTTTCAAATTGCAGGGAAGACAGGCTGTGACCAGATTTTCCCACACATCACCTCCGCCCTGTTCTTTGGGAATAATATGATCCACGGTTAATGAACCGGAAGAAGTTCCACAGTACTGACAGGTATAATTATCTCTTTGGAAAATGTTCTTTCGGTTTAGAATAACTGCCATACTGTTGTATCTCACAATCTGTCTTAATTTAATCACGCTTGGAACTGAAACCTGTACAGATGGTGAATGAATTTTTTCTCCATAAGTTTCGATGACATCAATTTTTTCTAAAAAATGAAGGCAAATTGCTCGTTTAGCAGTACAAATGTGAAGAGGAGCATAATTGGCATTCAAAACCAAGACCGCTCGATTTAAAATATATCCGTTATGTGAAGTTGGAATTGTACTCATGAGTTCAATAAATGATTCACTGATATAGAAAATTTAAATATTTGATAACATTCTTCATTGAATTTAGCTTGGAATTTATCCAAACTTTCCTCTTTTACCCAACCCTGAGAATGTAAAAAGTTAAGTCCACCCAAAGATAGGGCTGTATGGGTAGTTTTTTCATCTTTTCCAAAAAATAAAATATCACCGGGTTGCACAGATTCCAGTGGAATTCGATATTCATTAAAATACTCCGCCTGCTGCCATGAGTCGCGGGGAAGCTCAATTCCAACTGATTGATATACAGTTTGGATCAGACCGGAACAATCTATCCCCAGGGGAGATTTTCCACCCCACTGATACGGAACTCCTAAAAATCGCCTGCCTTCCTTTATAAGATTTTTCCGGGTTGGTTTAAAAGGGACTGATCGAAACCCCCTTGGTTCAGATCCAACCCAGCCATCCGGGAATACCATTTTTTTGTTTTCCAAACATTTCAATTTTGATCCATAAACCAATTGTCTGTTTATTCCACCTTTTTCAGTGATTCCTGATAAATTGTAAAACCTATGTGTGGATTCATAAACTTCCCTCGATTCAACTCCATAAAATGAATGAATCCATCCTTCGTATTCATCCCATTGCTTCACAAACCTCCAATTTTCTTGTGTTTTTAAAAGAGTACAGGTCTCACCTAAAAGTGCCTGGGTAACCATTTCAGACTGGAATTCAGGTTTTCTATGAACTGGAGCGACCGGTGAGTTTATGATAAAATGGTTCATTTGAATTGTAAGTTACGAGTGTTTTATCTGAATTTATAAATAAAAAACCCCGAAATGTCGGGGTTTTTTAACCAAATTTTTATGAAGTTTAACTTACAAAATTGAAAAATCCGCAGAAAAGTCTAAATCGGATTTTGTTGCATTCTCTGCATCAACAATTATATTTGTTGCATCCATAAACCCTGCCTGTGCTGTACCACCGTATGCTCCAATTGTATGTTGGTTCGTAGCTGGATTGTTGTCATTAGGATCAAGCCATGAAACGGTGATAGCCGGATACGAACCGAAAGCAACATCTGTAAAGGAATAATCATACGCTCCATCGGATAACATATCCGCTGAAATCGTCATTGCTGCATAGGGAGCTACCATGGGAGGCCAAGCAGTCTGTACAGATAAATAAATGGTACCTGTTGTCGGCCAATCACCGATAAAAGTGATCATTCCTGATAATTCAGCAGTTTCCGGTAAATCATCTTTTTTGTCTTCACATGAGGTAAGTACCATCGCAAAAACGACTGAAAATATTATAAGTGTTATTTTTTTTGTTAAATTCATTTTTTTCCTTTTTTTTAGTTAAATGATCGATTTAATTCCACTTTCCAAACCCGTCCGGGCATGGGATAGTCCTGGATTACTTCGTAGTTCATATCAAATATGTTTTCAATCTGGATGGATATTTCATACTCACCCATTTTTTTTTCAAATCCTCCATCGAGTTTCACTTTTCCCTGTAACTCTTCGATGGGAAAAATTATTTTTCCTGCAACGGTTTTATAGTCGTGACTGAGAAAGTCATCGTATTTTTGGGACGACCAATATTTACTATGAAAACTGAAATTTCCAATTTGTGTCATTATTTTTGTATGCAGACTTACCCGATGTTTTGACCGGTACAAAATAGGATCACCTCCCCTGTCTGACATGTTCAGATACGAATAATTTCCTGAAATATTCAAATATTTCGACAGGGCAAGGAAAAATTGAAATTCACCTCCGAAACCACTCACTCCCACTCGATTTACTGCTATAGTGGGCAGACTGTACACAAAATCTATCATGTTTTCATACCGGTTTTTAAACATTGCTAAATTCCATTTCCAATTACTTGAGTGGGGATGTTCATAACGGACTTCAACTGTCTGCACCTTTTCCGGATTTAAATTTCTATTTCCTTGAACTGTCAGTCCGTAACTGGTGGGATGCAACAAGTAAAGTTCTGAAAGAGATGGTGCTCGAAACCCCTCACTGTAGGTTAATGTAAATGCCCTTTCATTTTTCATTGCATACATCAAATTCAGTTTAGGAGAAAAGTGTGTGTATATCCTGTTACTGAATTCCTTTCCGGGGTTCACATAACGATAATCATATCGTAATCCTGATCCAAAATTCCATCCTCCTCCTATTGAATATTTAGATTGTATGAATCCTCCAAATGTACCCTGAACCGGTGAATCATAAATGGGATCAAAAACGGTCACATCGGATTTATCCCAACCTGCTTCCATTCCAGTCATGATAATCCATCTTGACCAGCGTGTCAATAGCATTTCAGATCTTACTCCAATGGATTTATCATGATAATTTTCATTTTTTTCCAATTTGTCAGGAGGTGTATCATTCCGGTCAAAATACTCGGTCTGAAATGAATTCATATATACTGAATTGGACAGGGACAACCCATCCGTCAATGGATAAAAAAAGTGCCCTTGTATGTAGGAAGAAAACCGCTTTGATCTTCGCCAGGTAGGAAATGATTTGAATCCCGGATGCCCTGTTTCAGATAAGGCATTTATAAAAGATAGACTATGGGTTCTGCCTTTATTATCCTGAAGTTTTCCAAAAACCCGGACCCTAACCAATTGGTCGTCTGAATTAAAGCGGTGTCCACTGGAATGTCTTGCCATTCCAGTTAATCCAAAATGCCAGTTACCTCGATGGAGTTTGGAGGAAATACTGCCCTGCTTTAATTGATAGGAACCGCTGGTCAACCTAAATATCAAGTCCTCCTTGGAACTCTTTTGGTCAGTGATTAGATTAATGACACCGCCCATAGAATTATGCCCATATTGGGAAGATGCTGCATTATGGTCTACCTCAATCCGGCTGATGCTTTCTAAAGGAATCGAACTCCAATCAGGTGACCCGCTGTTGGGAATGAGCAGGGGAAACCCATCCAGTAAAATCATTACCCGGTTATTGTATCCTCCCGGTTTGTAATCCGAAGAACCTCTGATGGATACATTCACATTTCTCCCGCTTCCATGAGCAAACTGAACGTCTATTCCGGGAATTTCACTGAGTATTTCTGCAGCAGATTCCTTTTTCAATTCATCAATCTTTTTTTTATCCAAAATATCCACTGACTCAAACCCCAATCGGGTTGAAAATATCCCCTCAACCTGAATTTCATCAAACTCCAAAACTGATGGAGACATTCTGACGTTTAATTCCATTGGTGATTCTTCAATCCAGACCTCATGAGTTATTTTTTCAAATCCGATAATGGAAAAATTAACTGAATATTCCCCAGGTTGAAGCTCGATTTTATATTCACCGTATGGACTTGAAATCGAACCGTACCCATCGGGTTGAACAAAAATATTTACATTTGGGAGAGCTTTTTCGTTCTCGCCATTTGTTATTCTACCGGAAAGTGTTACACCGATTACAAGATTTAATCCAAAACAAAAAAGATAAATTAAAAATGGTAAAAATCCCTTCATGACTGATGTTGGGGATCCGTAATTAGTTGATTCAATAAATCCTCCACATCTTTCTCTGACACCGGATCTTTCCTATCTCCCATAAGTACTAATCCCATAAATAGTCCACCCATGGCTTTAAACAAAAGTTGCGGATTGATGTTTGGGAATTCCTCTGCTTTCACACCGTCTTCTAAGAGTCCTTGGATGGTTACATACATTCTTCCTTGGAATTTTTTCCAAGGTTGTTCTTCGAAATGGATGACTTTCGGTGCATTGAATAAAAATTCATAAAGACCGGGACGGTTTCGTGCATTTTTTGCAATGGTCAAAAGTAATTGGACAAAAGTCTGCCTTGGACTTGAATTTTCCCTGGAAATCACCGGTTCAAGACTTCGCCATAATGAAATCCAACCATTTTCAAGAATTGCAGCAAATACTTCCTCTTTGGAGTGGAAATAATAATAAAGTGTGGCTTTTCCAAAACCGGATTGAGTTGCAATCTCATCCATGGTAGCACCCTCTAATCCTTTGGATTTAAACACTTCCAATGCACCATTCAGGATTCTCTCTTGGCGCATTTCTCTCTCTTCTATTTGACGTTGTGAAATTGACATTTTTGAAACGTTTAGTTTAATATTCGAATTATGGGTCGAATATTAAAATACTTATCTGAAATTCACAAATTCATTTTTTAATTTATTTAAAAGAGTGGTTATTTATTTTTGAACAGTAACTCGTATAAAATCAATCCAATCATAAAATAAAATGACAAATATGTTAACGTTCCAAAAATAATTGTCAAGATACTAAAAATGGACGAAACATATCGGATTCCCCAAATTGATCCAAACGTCCCAATTACTGAAATAAATGGTTCAATAATTAAAAATGTTTTCCATCCACCTGTAATGATTGAATTCATCAAGAAAATTCCACCCAAAAAGAAGAAAATAAAAGCAAAAGAAATTACATGGGTATGGGTAGTCAATAGCATACCGTCAAATTCCTTTGGATATTTTTCAGGAATGTCCAGTTCATCAGTAATCAGTGAACCTGCATAGTGAGCTTCCGTTCCTACTGCTGACATACTCGTGGTTTCAAATACATAAACTAATCCCACAGTGACACCAATGGTCATTAACACTAAAAATGCTGACAAGAAATATTTAACATTATTAGTTAAATCCATCAATTGCGGAAGATTCCTATTCATTCGCCTTTTCCAATAAATATTGAATTACATATGAGCTGCGGTGAATTCCCCGAGTTACTGCATTAACGGATATGGTTGCTCCACTAATTGCATCAATATCCTTTCCTACAACATACATGGAATCTTGAGATTTTCCAGAAAACTGATTCAGCCAGCTTTTATGAGATACCTCTCCCCCAATTGGCTCACGATATTTTATAATGTGGGAACCGACCACTGCTCCATCTGAATCATAAAAAACAACAAAGGTAATAGGCTGGGATTTCCCCTTCACATTATCTAAATAAGCATATCCTACTAAACTATCGGCAATTGTAATTTTCCAAGTGTAAATATGTTTTTTCAAAAAACGGAGACCTGCTTTTTTTTCTGCAAAATATTTAACCTCTTTTGGTATAGTAAATTTCTTAAATAGAACAGATACGGAATCCCCAAAATTTTCATAAATCAGAGATTCCGTTTCTTCCTTTATTCCGGCATTTAATGAATTTACAATGAATATCGGAATTAACAGAGTTCTGAGGTTCAATCCTGTTACATTATTTAGGAGTAATGTTTTATTCAAAAAAATACAAAACAGAGCAAGAACCTCAGTTTCTCATTTATTAAAAGTTATAACCAACACCCAGATTAATTTGAGTTTTGGCATCCGCATCAGATTCTTTTTTGCGGGTACCAAAATCAAATTTAAATGCAATATTTGAGATGGGCCAATAAGTTAAACCAAATCTTTGGATAGTGTGATGTTGATTCGGATCTACAGTTCCATCGGTCTCACCACGATTGTAATCGGAGTAACGGTACCAAGGCATAAGTTTTCCATCCAACCCTAACATGTCACTGATATTGTATCCCAAATCTAAATAAAATCCTCCACTGGATGTATAACCGGCAGGATTATTTTCATAAGCGATATTTCCATATTCCAGTACTGTATAGATATTATCCGCATCGTATTTTGCATTGAATTCAACTAAGGAAAACGATACTGTTGAATCTGGATTATCATCAATGGGAGCATCATTCATAGCAAACGATCCTCCTGCTCTAAGTCCGGGGAAACCGGTATAATGTACACTGAAATTTTTCAGCCAACTATAAGCAGTTGTATTATGTCCTTTTCCACGACCTCCTTCTATTCCTGCACCAATTCCTTCTCCTTCCATATCTTCCATCAATGCAAAACGCCAGTTGATTTCTGATAGAGATCCATACACAGCGGCACCGTTTCCAAACCAAGTGGTCGGAATAACATATTTATTGTATTCAGGACGCTCCACACTCACAAACAGAGGTGGCTCATGATATTCATTAATAATTCCAACGGATGGTAAAATTACTCCAGCTTGAAAACCAAATGCATCAGTATGATAATTTACAAATGCTTGTTCCAACTCCAATTCACCATCGTTATCTTTTACAAAATTATGCTCTAATTCTACTTCAGATTTAAAGGACCATTGTTCACTGAAAGAATATCCATAATAAATGATAAACCTGTGAAAATCTAATTTCGTGGTTGCATCTTCATTCCCTTTCTGTGTCCGATTGTAATGAAGTTCTCCATACCCACCTACTGAGTATCCGGGCTCAAAGAAATCATCCTGTGCGAACAATACACTTCCAACTATTAATAATAGAATGACTATTTTTTTCATATTGTTTGTTTTCCTATTTTAATAAATTACTTATATTGAGACTCAGTCTCATTATCAAAATTATTTAAAAATTTTAATCGATAGCAATAGGTTTTGTTATTATTTATTATAAACCTTGATTATTATTTCTACCCAAAATTGAGAATAAATTAAACCATGTCTAAACCAACAAATCTTTTTATTATAGGAGGGGCAGAGAAAAAATATAAAAAATCCCACTTGTTACAATATTTTTTTGAATTGTGCGGAGGAGTTAAGAGTAGAATAACCGTAATTAGCGGTGCTAGTCAAGTTCCCGTAAAAATCGGGAAAAAATATGAGAGAGTATTTTCAAGATTTGGCTCTGGTTCTGTTTCCATTCTTCCTGTTTTATCCAGGGAAGAAGCCAATTTATCTGAATCTATTGAATGTATCTCAAATTCCACAGGGATTTTCATTTCCGGTGGCAATCAGGTAAAACTCGCAGCTACTATTGGCGGTACCCCGCTGGAATCAGCTTTGATAAATCAATATAATAATGGAATTCCCATAGGCGGAACCAGTGCAGGTGCATCGGTTGTAAGTTCGGTTATGGTAGCAGGTGGAAAACCTTCCACTTTTCCACGAAGGAAATCCATTCGACTTTCAGCGGGATTGGGACTTATTCAGGATGTGATAATTGATCAGCATTTCAGGCAACGGGATCGAATTTACAGGTTGGCGGCGGCAGTCATGTCTCACCCCCGGAATCTTGGAGTTGGGATTGATGAAAATACTGCAATTTATGTTAAAAATGGTGTCAATGCGTTTTGAAAATACAGAAGAATGCTTATTTACAGGGTTTGAAACAAATATTAGTGTGCTCAATCTATCGGAAGGTTGGAATTTAATTGGGAGTATTTCCTCCTCCATTTCCATTGAAAACATCATCGATCCAGGACAAATCATAATTCCCGGAACAATTTTCTCTTTTTCAGACACTTACACAGAAGCAGCCACAATCGAACCGGGACGTGGATATTGGATTAAAGCATTCGGAGATGGGGTGATTACAGTGACTGGTGATACAGAAAATTGAGATTCGAATAAAATAATTTAATCTGTTAACCCCATGAAAATGGGAATCCATTGATATAATACTTATCAGAAAACGATAACAACTCCAAAGAAGAAAAATTTGTAAAAAAACCTTTTCATAACATTCCTTTTAATGATTAAACTATACCGACCAGTCGGTTTGTATTTTAATTATGTCATTGAAAGTTAAAAGAAAAGAGCAAATTTTGGATGCGGCATTGAATGTTATAGTCCGAAACGGATATCATCAAAGTCGGATGGATGATATTGTCTCTACCTCCGGTTTGTCCAAAGGTGCTATTTACTGGTATTACAAATCAAAAAAAGATGTGTATCTGGATTTGGTGAATCATTGGGTTATTCGGTACAGTGATACCTTGATGGAACTATCTCAAGATGGCGTTTCTGCAAGTGATCAACTTCAAAATTTGTTTCATACTTTTTTTGATCAATTTGAAAAAGACCCGGTTGTATTTAAAGCATTGCTGGAATTCTGGTCGTTAGCCGGAAGGGACAACGACTTCAATTTAAAACTGGAAAAAGTGACCCATAATTTTATCCAATATATTGAATCCATCATCCGAAATGGAGTGGATTCCGGAGAATTAAAGAATGTCAATCCTAAAATTACAGCTATGTCCATTATGGTGGTAATTGAGGGAATATCATGGTTTACATTATTTAAAGAAAACGGTGTGACTGCAAAAGAATATACAGATACTGTCAGCAAATTTATCTTATCCGGTTTAATAAAGAAAACATACTCATGACTATAGAATCAACAAAATATCTTTATCATACGGGGGGAATGTTTCTCCTGACACCAATCGGACATTCCAACGTGTTTAGTCGTGAACAATTCACCGAAGAACAGAACGAAATTGAAAAAATGACTGTTGACTTCGCCATGGAAAGAATTTATCCCAATGTGGATGCCATCGATAAATTAGATAAGGATCTCTGTCTTTCGCTATTAAGAGAAATGGGTGAGTTAGGGCTTTTGGGAGTGGATGTCCCTGAAAAATACGGCGGGATGGAACTGGATAAAATCACAATGGCACTGGTGATCGAAAACCTCACCCGGGGCGGGTCTGCTTCATTGGGAACCATGATAAATGTTCAAACATCCATAGGATCATTAGGCATTGTATGGTTTGGAACGGAAGAACAAAAAGAAAAATATATTCCCAAGCTGGTCTCAGGTGAATGGGTTGCTGCTTATGGACTGACAGAACCATCTGCCGGGTCCGATGCTGTATCCGGAAAAACAAAAGCAGTTTTATCGAATGATGGGAATCATTACATTTTAAATGGAGAAAAGTGTTTTATCAGTAACGGGAATTGGGCAGATGTTTATACAGTTTTAGCTCAGGTTGATGGAAACAAATTCACAGCTTTCATTGTGGACAGAGGTACCGAAGGGTTCGAAACGGGAGCAGAAGAAAAAAAGATGGGGATGAAAGGAAACTCTACAACAACCCTAAAATTCACTGATGCAAAAATTCCAGTGGGAAATCTTCTTTACGAAGTAGGGAAAGGTGCAGCAATCGCATTTAATGCTTTGAATATTGGGAGGTTTAAACTTGCAGCTGCTTGTCTGGGTGGAGCTAAAACTGCGATAAACGAAACAATGAGTTATGCGAATGAACGCCGCCAATTTGGGCAATCCATTGCAAATTTTGATGCAATTAAGAGCAAAATCGCTGATATGGTAATTCGTATTTATTCAGCTGACAGCATGATATACCGCACTATCGGACTCATTCAAAATGCCATTGACGAGTTAGACCCGACTTCGGAAGATTATTATGTTAAAATGGGTAATGCCATGGAAAAATATGCTGTTGAAGCCTCCATGACAAAAGTGTTCGGCAGTGAGATGAGCGATGAGGTAATTGATCATGCTTTGCAAATTTTGGGAGGTTACGGATTTATTGAAGAATATGGAGTAGCAAGAGCTTATCGGGATGACCGAATCAATCGAATCTGGGAAGGTACCAATGAAATAAACCGTATGATCATCTCTGGTTACATGATGAAAAAAATTCTCATGGAAGAAATTCCGTTTCGGGATGAAATAGCGAAAACAGATTCATTTTTATCCAACGGTTCATTAGAATGGAATTCTCCCCTTATAAATGAAGCAAGAGTAATTGAATCTGCAAAGCGTCTGGCAATGGAACTTATCCATGAAGCCTTATGTGAATTTGGACAGGACTTGAAACATGAACAAATGCTTACAGAATTGATTGCGGATATCCTGATTGATATTTTTACCACCGAAAGCACATTGGTTCGGGTTCACAATAATCAGAATTCTGAAGCCCACTTCCATATTATTGATTCGATTTCAAAAGTTCAATCTGCAGAAATGTCGACCAGAGTCAGCTCGTGGTCATTAACCGGCTTTAACCGGATATTTAAAGGAAATATCCCTGAAGAAATAAAAAATAAACTGAACACTTTTCAAAAGAAAATGGAGTTGCCCTTGGATATAATTAAATTAAAGCGCAACATCGCTGAATCCATTTCAAACATTAATTCATATCCATTTTAGGAGAAAATGATGAGTAAACAATCTGTGATAATTGATGGGGTTCGTTCTCCCATTGGAATGAAAAATGGGACCTTGGTTGGATCCAGACCGGATGAAATTGCTGCACAGGTAGTGTCGGGATTAATGCACCGAAACTCATCCGTTCCTGTTTCTGATGTTGAAGATTTGGTCATGGGTTGTGCTTTTCCTGAAGGTCCTCAGGGGATGCTCATTGGACGATCAGTTGGTATTTTAGCTGGATTACCCATAGAAACTGGAGGTAAAGTAGTAAATCGGTTTTGTGGATCATCAATGGATGCTCTCCATCAAGTGAGTACCTCCGTTGAATCTGGGGATATAAATGTTGGAATCGCAGCGGGAGTAGAAGATATGTTTTCCGTTCCCATGGGAGGATTTGCTCCGGATTTTCACCCGGAATTAGCGGAACAGGAATTTTATATCGGAATGGGTGAAACTGCTGAAAATCTTGCAAATGACGGAAATATTTCCCGAGAAGAACAAGAGGAGTTTTCCATTCATTCCCATGAAAAATCCCTAAAAGCTCAAAATGAAGGGAAGTTTGAAAATGAGATTATTCCAATCGAAGTAGCTGATGGTTCAACCATCACAATGGACGAAGGTCCTCGAACTCCGGATGTTGAAAAAATAAAAAGTTTGTCTCCTGCATTTACTGAAAATGGAACGGTAACTGCTGCTACCAGCAGTCCAATTTCCATTGGAGCTTCTTCCCTCTTGGTCACCAATGAGAACTACGCAAAAGAACACAACCTGAAAATCCGTGCAAAAATTGTCTCCCGTGCTATTGCAGGAGTAGATTGGAAACGTATGGGCATTGGTCCTATTCCGGCTTCAGTAAAAGCATTGAAAAAAGCAGAGCTTTCATTTGAGGATATAGATGCAATAGAATTAAATGAAGCCTTTGCCGCCCAGTCACTTTTTGTAATTCGGGAAGGAAATTTTCCTGCAGAAAAAGTAAATTTGAACGGAGGAGCAATCGCCCTTGGTCATCCTCTGGGATGTTCCGGGGCACGAATTATTACATCCCTTATAAATGTGTTGGAGCAAATAGATGGAAAATATGGTTTGGCGACCATGTGTATCGGCACAGGACAGGGAATTGCAACAGTTATTGAAATTGTATGAATCTGAAGATCAAAGAACCATTTAGTGCTATAAGTCATGCATTGGGTGCTGTGTTTGCAATTGTTGCATTGATATTACTCATTCAGGAATCTGTCAATCCTATTAAACCCTGGCATATTGTATCATTTTCAATTTTTGGTTCAGGAATGTTTTTATTATATACTGCCAGTACTCTTTATCACTGGCTTCCCGTTTCAGCTAATTTAGAAAATAAATTAAGAAATTTAGATCATGCCATGATACATGTTCTAATCGCATCTACCTATACTCCAGTTTGTTTGATCCCATTGAGAGGGATTTGGGGTTGGAGTATGTTTGGAATAATTTGGGGATTAGCAATTTTTGGTATTTTATTAAAAGTGTTTTGGAAATCTTTACCCAATTGGTTCTCCATTACATTTTATATATTTATGGGGTGGTTATCCATTATTGCAATATATCCAATGATAATGACTCTCCAAATCGGAGCTATGGTTTGGATTTTTATAGGTGGTTTCTTTTATACTATTGGTGCTGTTATTCACGGATTAAATAAACCAAATCCAATACCCAAAATTTTTGGAGCTCATGAAATTTTTCATGTGTTTGTTATTTTAGGCAGTTTTTCCCATTTTATGTGTATGTACAATTATATAACCATATTTGATTGAATTAAGAGATTTAGATGACTAAAAATATTGAAAAAGTTGCGGTTCTGGGAGCAGGTGTCATGGGAGCCCAATTAGCCGGACATTTTGCTAATGCAGGAATTCCAACATTATTATTTGATTTAAATCAGGATTTAACTCAACAGGGAATTGATACCCTCAAAAAACTGAAACCTTCTCCCCTGTTCAAGCCCAAAAATGTAGAATTAATCACTCCTTGCAATTATGATAAGGATTTGGAATTACTAAAAGATGTTAATTGGGTTCTGGAAGCTGTTGCGGAAAAACTGGACATCAAGCACAAAGTGTATAATGCTATTGGTCCAAATTTAAACGAGGATGCTGTGATTTCATCAAATACATCTGGAATTCCTTTAAATGATCTCATTAATGGGCTTCCGGAATCCCTACATTCCCGGTTTATGATTACCCATTTTTTCAACCCACCAAGATATATGCGACTGCTTGAATTGGTGAGGGGAGAAATAACCGATAATGAAACCTATAATAAGATTTCAGAATTTGGAGAATCTGTTTTAGGAAAAGGAATTGTTCATGCAAAGGACACTCCCAACTTTATTGCTAATAGAATCGGGGTGTATGGCATGATGTTATCCATCAATCAAGCAGTAAAGATGAATTTGTCTGTAGAAAGTGTGGACAAACTTACAGGTACTGTGGTAGGAAGGCAAAAAAGCGCAACCTTTCGTACTGCTGATTTGGTTGGATTAGATACCCTTGCCCATGTAGCACAGACCAGTTATGACCGGGGTGAAAATGATGAAGAGAGGGATGTGTTTATCATTCCTGAAATTTTAAAAAATTTAATAGAATCTGACAGACTTGGAGCTAAAACCAAAGCAGGATTTTATAAAAAGGAAGATGGAGTAATTTTGTCCCTGGATCTCAATAACGGTGAATATAAAAAACAGATCAAGGAAAGATTTGATGGGTTTCGAGTAGCAAAAGAACATCAAAAACCACTGGATAAAATTAAAGCATTGGCATACAGTGATGATAAAGCGGGAAAATATTATTGGGAAATTTTGTCAAAAACTCTGATTTATTCAGCAAATCGGATACCGGAAATTTCAGATGATATTGTGAATGTGGACAATGCAATGAAATGGGGTTTTGGATGGTCATCGGGACCTTTTGAAACATGGGATGGAATTGGACTATCCCGTTCGGTTGACCGAATGTTAAATGAAGGGAAAAAACCTCCCAAATGGGTGGTGGAGCTGTCACAAAAAAACAATGCATCATTTTATAAAATTGAAGATGAGAGTCCGTCCTATTTTGACTTTTCGAAAGCAACTTTTGATAAAAAACCAATGTCTGATAAATCCGTCCACCTCAACCTTAAAAAATCCTCAGGAAATTTGGTGAAACGCCATTGGAGTGCAAGTTTAATTGATTTGGGTGATGGTATATTGAATCTTGAATTTCACTCTGTTCTTCAACCCTCTCTAAATCCACTTGACGGCTCCATGCTTGGCATGATTAATGATGGACTTGATCTAATGGAAGCTGGAAAATACAAAGCCATGATTATTGGACATCAAGGTGAAAACTTTTGCGCAGGTGCAAATATAGCAGGAATTTTACAATTTTGTGAAAACAAGGATTGGGAAGGATTAGAAAGAACTGTAAAGATTTTTCAGGACCTCACACAAAAAATTCGTTTTTCCAAAGCGCCTGTTGTGGCAGCACCTTTTCATCTCGCTCTGGGAGGAGGGTTTGAATTTATCGCACCAGCAGCAAAACGGGTTTCCGCTGCAGAATTATATATTGGTGCTGTAGAGGTTGGTGTTGGGCTCATTCCCGGTGCAGGTGGGAATTTAAGATTGATCTTAAACATGATGGAAAATGCTGGAAAAATCGGAAGACTGAATGTATTTCCTCTTGTTCAAAAGGCATTTGAAACCATCGGATTTGCAAAAGTTGCCACCAGTGCTGAAGAAGCAAAACATTTGGGTTACTTATTAAAATCCGATACGGTGGTCATGAATCTCGATCATTTATTGTGGACTGCAAAACAATCTGCACTGGAATTATCTGAGAATTATTCACCTCCTGAATACAGAGACGATTTGAAACTTCCCGGAATGGGTGGACGTACAGCGATGAAAACAGCATTGAAAGGATTTAAAATTCAGGGTAAAATTTCCGATCACGATGAATTAATCGGACAAAAATTGGCTTATGTGATAACAGGAGGAGACAAAGCAGGACTTACCAAAACGGTTGATGAACAGTACCTTTTGGATATTGAACGAGAAGCATTTGTGTCATTGGCTGGTGAAAAACTTTCTCAGGATCGGATAAAGTATATGCTGAAGAAAGGAAAACCATTGAGAAATTAATAATTTAAAATTCCAATATCATTCCGCCAATAGGCATAGTTGTGTATTGTAATCCCATTATTTTCGAACCATCCTCCAAGTAAACATATTCAAATGGATTTTCCCGATCCAAAATATTAATAATGTCCCAAAATACTACAAGATTTAATCGTTTAAAATTAAAACGTTGCAGTAGCATTAAATCCAAGCGACTATAATATCCATAACGGTTTGTATTCCATGGAAAATCTGAATTGGAATACCAATCCCTCGTAGTTGGATCATAATGTAATGGAGTATATGGTCGTCCCCCCATCATTCGATATTTTATACTGATTTCAAATTCATCGCTGGGCATAAATGGAAGCCAAGAGAACCCTTTTGAAACCCATGAATTTTTATACGATTTGAACCAAGAGTAATCTGCGTACCGTATTTTATATCCGCCCACAATATTTATCACATTTCTATAATCGAAATCCCATGGATAAAATAAATTTGTCCTTGGATCAACGCCTTCTGAAATTGAATGAGACCATGAAATTGAACCATACCAATTTTGGGAATATTTTTTTTGAATAAATAATTCAATGCCTTTAGACCGACCTTGTCCACCATTGATTAGTTTGTTAAAATTAAGACTATCTTTTCCATTCGATCCTCTCAATATTTCAAAAATGACCATATCCTCATATTCTTTTTCATAATATTCGAGAGTAATTCGTAAATCTGATTTTGGTAAATACTCAATTCCTCCACACCATTGATCTGTAAAATAATTTCTCAAGTATTCCGTATATCCTCGATTAGAGTTCAATTGATTATTAAAAGGGGTTTGATAATATCGTCCTGCTGAAAGATTAAACTTAACGAACTGCGATAAGTGATACTTCATTCCGAATCTTGGGGACATATTTGATGTCTTCGTGAACGAGATATAATCCAACCTTCCACCGAGAAGAAGTTCCGTTTTTGGCATTGGAATCCAATTTATGTGAAAAAATCCTCCAAGTTTTTTAAAGTTCAAAACACGATTAGTTTTTATAGAGTCTAATTCTCCCACCATACCTAACACGGTTAGAACCGTATTTGGATTTTCAAAATAAGTAGCATAAAATTCTTCTTCACTAATAAGTTGAAAATCTTCATTGACATCCAAGGAATAACCAAATAGTTTAACCGGACGATTTTCGAACCAATTATCATAATTCAAGTGGATGTATTTTGCTGTGAGTCCACAACTCAAGTCCAATCCTTCTCTAAGTTGATAAACCAATTCACTTCGAAATGACAAATCACTTTCCATGTCATTTCGCATAAAATAATAATCTCGTTCGAGATTTGAATTTAGTTCATAAACTTTTGCATCCAATCCAACCCATGAATTGCCTAGGGAAGAAACTAAATATCCTTTTCGAGAAAATAAATTTTTATAGGTAATTCCAAATGTGGACTGCCACGAAGAGTAATCCACATTTTCTGCACCACGTAATTGAGGATTGTTCTCCCCTTCCACATTTACTTCATCGATCCCTCCGATAAAATTGACATAGAATTTTTGTGTCTCTGAAATATGAAAAGTCAATTTACCTTGACTCGACCAATAATTTGGAATTGCCTGTAACCCTGACGAGGAAATTACAAAATCCAAAAAAGATCGTTTTAATGAATAAATATAATTTGATGTTTCATTGATGGGTCCCTCTGTGGTAATTCCAAATCCTGCCATTGTAAATTCCATTTGTTGAAGGTGATTTTCAGGATTGCCCTCACGAAGTGTTACATCCATAACTGACGAAAGTTTTTCTCCATATCTTGCTGGAAAAGCACCTGCATAAAAATCAATTCGTTCAATGAATTCGGTATCCACCATGGTTACTGGACCTCCCCCATGTCCTTGTTCGGGGAAATGATTGGGATAAGGAATTTCAAGAAAATCCATCACAAATAAATTTTCTCCCGGGGATCCTCCTCGAACAATGATTTCATTCGTTTGGTCCGCTCCTGAGACCACAGAGGGTAATGCTTGCATCATCGCCATAATATCGTAAGCTCCAATTGGATCGGATCGAATTTCTTCAATATCCACTGTTCTACTGCTGGTAACCGCATCCTTTGTTTTTTCAAAATAAGTTGCGGTCACCTCCACTCCTTCTCCTTGCAATATAGTAGAGTGTAAATCGAAATTCACCGTTGAAATTCGTTGAGGTACAATGTGGACATTTGCCCT
>CAZFKU010000027.1:0-17284 GCA_964518835.1 uncultured bacterium | reverse complement strand
CAGATCAACACAGCAATCCTGTGAGTGCCGGGGTTTATTTTCTGCAAATAAACTCTGAAACAAACACTGATTTTATGAAATTGATTTTGCTGAAATAAAAGTTTGTGAAATGCAAAAAAATAATGTACACTCAAGTTCGTTTTTTGGGTGTTTTTTAACTAAACTATAACAAAAGGGAATGACAATGAACAAATACATATCTTGTATATTAACTATAGTTTTGGGAATCGGTGTTACTTTGGGAGCGGTACATAAGTTACCAGCCAAGGTTTCCAAACACCAAAAGCTTCCCAGAATAGTTGAACCAACCACAGTCCAGACTGATATTGAGGATGGAAAATCACAGGTTACTACTCATCGCAGTGCAAGTCGTGATAATACTTCGTGGTCAGCTTTGGTAGATTCTTCAACCAATGGATATGGCATGTACTCAGGTACAACCAGACCGCTTTATGTAGATGAAGACAATGGCTGGTTTTTCGTACATCGGCAATGGGCAGGTGAAAATACTACCCATGGACAATTAGGTGCAGCATACTCACCGGATGGAATGGATTGGACAAATTATAATTACATCAATGTTGGTTTTGACTGGCCTCCGTCCAACAGACAGGCTCGGTATCCCAGCGCACTGGGGAATTCGGATTATCCATACGCATTTTGGAATGAATATACTGGTATTGAGAGTACTTACGGCGGAAGACCCTATTACACGTATGACGAATTTGGTTGGGATGGCGGTTCTTTTGCAGCACCGATTGATATAGATCTCCAGTGGGGTGGTCAAACCGATCAATGGGTAGGCAGCCCGGGAATCTCATCTGATGGTGATAATACCATTGTGAATGTTGCCTATAACGACTGGACCAGAAATAACTATTATATGTTTCACAGCGAAGCTTATGAGGATGGATACTTGGTCTTTGGTTCTGAATTTATTATTATAGATGAACCAGCTCATTTGGTCCCTGGAGACGCAGGTGGGAGTTATAATTCCAGCCCCACAGTCAGCATGACACCAGATGGAATGGGAGCGATAGGTTTGGTAGGATTATTTGCCGGTGCCGATGAGGATGCCAGCCAAATATCAAATAACCACACCTTTATATTTAAAATGACGGATGATCACGGAGTAAGCTGGTATGGACCATCCAGTACAGCACCACCTTATTACAACGATAATTATTATTTCGTTCCGGATAATGTGTTTGAACACATGATTAGTAATGAGTTTACAGATTATTTCGATCCTTGTGAAGAAAATCCTGATTCAGCATCTGCTGAGCTTTATGATTTCTGGAGCTATTATGAATTTGATATGAAGGTTGACAGTGACGGAAATCCCCACATCGTGTTGGAAATTCTTCCCTGCGGAGACAGTTTCTGTTATTACTATAATGGAGACGGTAGTGAACTCGGTTCCGGATTTTATCATTTCACCATTGACAGAAATCACCTCGAAAATCCCGGATTTGTGAACACACCCACCGGATGGAATTATTCAAAAGTAGTAACGGGAAGTGCTACTTGGGCTTTCTCGAATCCCGGTGGAGACAGTTTTATCTGGCAGACTCAGTGTCAATTGGCATTTGACAAGGATGATCCAAATCTGGTGTGGATGGTGACTGATTTAGCTGTCAAAGGACCTGTAGAGAATGCTGACCCGGCAGATCCTTATGACTGTGAAGAACCCTGGGAATATTTCCCCGAATGGAGTGAAGACATTCTGGTTTTTAAATCAACCGATAATGGTGCTACATGGTGGAACCCGCTTAACGCAACAAACACACCTGACCTGACCGGTGGTGATTGTGACACACCCAGCGGCTGGTGCAGTCCGGAAGAACAGTTCCCTCATACTTTTCAATGGGGAACCAGCGATGAGGTATATTATGTGTTCCAGATGCCTGATTGGTATTTTAATGAAATCGGTGATATGTTAGGTGCGGATCATAAAAATCGTCTCTATGGCGGATCTGCTGAATTCACCAATAATAACGAACCTGAATATCCCGGTGATGTCGGCGGGACCGTTGAAGTCACAATTGCCAATCAAGCTAATTGGAATTTAGTCGGGTTACCTGTTGAGACTGAGGATAACAATTATACCCAAGTCTTTCCAAATTCTATCAATAATACTTTGTATGCATTTGATGCAGGCTATGTATCTGCAGAAAATTTGGATTTGGGTGAAGGATACTGGTTGCGATTTGATGCTGAAGGTGAAAATATGGTTGAAGGCGGAAGCGTGAACGAAATTTCTGTAACGTTAGCATCAGGATGGAATTTAATTACCGGTGGATCCGAAATAATGGGTGTGGAAACTATAAGTGATCCCGACGGAATTATTGTGGCGAATACACTGTATGGTTTCAGCACAGGATATGAATCTTCTACCGTTCTCGATCCCGGAAAAGGATATTGGATCCGTACCAGTGCGGAAGGTGATGTTGTGATTGGCGGGGCTACTGCCCGGAGTCGTGAATTTGTAAATCGTCTTGAAAATGCAAGTTCTATTTCATTCAATGGAAAAGCACTTTATTTTGATGCGAATGTTCCTGAAGCCGAAGCAATCAGTTACAGCCTCCCACCCGTTCCTCCTGCCGGCGCATTTGATGTACGCTATGACAATGACCTCATTTATGCAGGTTCAATCGGCAACATCGCAGTGATGAATCCTTATGGAAATCTCGATGTTTCATACCACATTTCTGATAATTCCAAATGGATTCTGACATCAACATCAGGAGATATTTTTGAACTTTCAGGTTCCGGTCATTTTTCAATGACAAATATTGAAAATGCTGAATTCACACTGATTAAATCTGAGATTAATGTGAAACCTGTAATGTTCGGTCTTCAAGGAAGTTATCCGAACCCATTCAATCCCACGACCACCATACATTACAGTGTAGAAACAGAAGGAATAACATCTCTTGTCGTTTATGATATGATGGGCAGAGAAATTAAATCTCTCGTTTCCGGCTACTTGACACCGAATCATTATTCAGTCGTCTGGAACGGAAGAGATAATTCAGACAGACCGGTACCGTCAGGAATTTACCTGTATCGTTTGAATTCAGGAGAATTCACCGATATGAAAAAAGTCATGTTATTGAAGTAAATTTCCGGTTAAACCGTTAAAAAAAAAGGGGCTGTCCTAAAAGGATCAGCCCCTTTTTTTGTTTAACCTCAGCGGATTATCCTGTAAATTTTAGTTAATATTCATCGAAACCAATTTGGGCAGGACTCAGGAATACCGTAAATTTTTATGCTATAATCAAGGAAAAAAATGTCTGGACACAGTAAATGGTCAACCATCAAACGGAAGAAGGGAGCATTGGATGCAAAACGAGGTAAAATATTCACAACCCTGATCAAGGAAATAACAGTAGCAGCTAAAAACGGAGGCGGTGATGAATCTGCAAATCCCCGGTTAAGACAGGCAATTCTGAAAGCTAAATCCGCCAATATGCCTCAGGAGAATATTAAACGAGCCATTAAAAAAGGAATCGGTGACCTTCCCGGTTTAAGTTATGAAGAGGCAGTGTATGAAGGATATGCTCCCGGAGGTGTTGCAATTTTAATGGAAGTACTTACAGATAATAAAAACAGAACGGTTGCTGATATTCGTCATCTTATGACAAAATACGGTGGTAATTTAGGTGAAAACGGTAGTGTAGCATGGATGTTCAACAAGAAAGGACAAATCGTTCTTGATTTGTCTGCAGGAAATGAAGAAACTGTCATGGAAGCTGTTTTGGAATCCGGTGCAGAGGATTTAGAAATAGATGAAAAAAATTATATTATTTCCACCGAACCACATACATTAATGGATGTGAGAGATTCATTGGAAAATAATGGATTTGAGATAAAATCAGCCGAAGTGGAAATGGTTCCGGATAATCTGCAAAAAGTGGAAGGAGATGATGTTTCCAGAGTCTTATTATTATTGGAGGCATTGGATGACAATGAAGATATTAAGAATGTGTATGCCAATGTTGATTTGGATGATGGATTTCTAAATTAAGTCATTTTCATTCAGGAAAAAATTTATTTGGATTTGCATTGATGCGGGTAATCGGATTTGACCCCGGATTAAGCGCAACGGGTTTTGGAATTATTGAATCGGATGATAAGAATAATGTTCATCATATTGATAATGGTGTATTACGACCACCGAGGAAAATGGCACTTCCGGACAGGTTAAACTTTTTATATAAAAAAGCGATGGAATTATTGAAATCTTATTCTCCTGAAATTTTAGCAATTGAAGATACATTTTACCACAAGAATATTAAATCTGCTATGTCATTGGGACAGGCGAGGGGAACCCTGCTTTTAGTTGGTGCTCATATGGGAATTCCCTGTGTTGAATATGCCCCACGGAAAGTAAAAATGTCCGTTGTGGGGAATGGCGCTGCATCAAAAGAACAGGTGAATTTTATGATCACTAAACTGTTAAAATTGAAGGAAGGAAATATTCCCACCGATGCTTCGGATGCATTGGCGATTGCCTTGTGTTATATTCATCAAATGAAATTTCAAAAACATGATTGATTCATTATCAGGAATTTTAGTTAAAAAAGATCCTTCTGCTGTCATCATTGATATCGGCGGAGTTCGATTAAAAGTATTTATCACTGTTGGTTCCTATGAACGGTTGCCCTCAAAAGGTGAGCAGGTGGAATTATTAACCTATCTCCATGTTCGGGAAGATATTTTAAATTTATACGGATTCTCGGGAGAAGAACAACGAGAATTGTTTGGATTACTAAACAGTGTGAATGGGATCGGACCACGATCTGCATTGGGGATTCTTTCCGGTGCAAGAACCGAAGATCTGAAAAAAAGAATCATTTCCGGTGATGTTAAATCATTGACCGTCTTACCGGGAATAGGTCCAAAAATAGCAAAGAGAATCATAGTGGAATTAAAGGAAAAGTTTGTTTCGACAGAAACAGATGAATTACCAGGAAGTGCCGGTATATCTCCTGAAACAGCACAGTTTAAAGATGCACTACAGGCATTACAGTCCCTGGGATTTCATCGTACCCAAGCATATCGTGCATTAAAGTCACTGGAAAAATCAGGTGAACTGAATGGAAAGTTGGAGGATATCATAAAAAACGCTTTAGGACAAATGAGGTAAATTTTGGTCAGAGTATTTCCATTCAGGGGGTTGAGACCCATTCCAGAAAAAGCAGTTGAAGTTGCTTCCCCACCTTATGATGTATTAAATGCTCAGGAAGCAAAGGCAATAGTAAAAAACCAACCCAATTCATTTTTACGGATTAATAAAGCCGAATGTGAGTTTGAGGAGGGAATTGAGTCCCACAGTGAAGCTGTTTACAAAAGAGCAAAAGACAATTTACAGTCATTTATTGAGGAAGGAATGATGATTCAGGATGAAGATCCCTGTTTATATATCTATAAATTAACTTTCAATAATAAGAGTCAGACAGGTTTGTGCTGTGTCATGTCCATTGAAGATTATGAAAATGGTTTGATAAAAAAACATGAACATACCCGTCCGGACAAAGTAGAAGATCGGGCAAATCACATTGAATATTTAGAGGCACAGGTCGGCCCGGTTTTTTCCATATTCAGGAATAATGCCGAAATAACAGGTATGTTTAAAGAATTAACCCGGGATAAACCGGACACATCATTCACTTCCGATGATGGTGTAACACATGAATTTTGGGTAATCGAAAACCAATCAATTATTAAAACCATCCAGGAAAGATTCCAAAGCCTTGACTGTGTTTATATTGCGGATGGACATCACCGCTCAGAATCTGCTGCAAAGGTAATTCGGCGTAAAAAAAATGAAACAGAAAAAGAACCAATACCGGATTCTTATCATTATTTTCTGCAGGTATTGTTCCCGGATGATGAAGTAAATATATTGCCCTACAACCGGATTGCGGAAAAACCCAAAGAATTATCTCTACAGGAAATAATGTCCAAAGCGGAATCAGATTTTATAGTGTCAAAAAACAATGAGGGAAATCACTCTCCTGAAACTCCTCATTCCTTTGGCATTTATACTGAAGGATACTGGTACCAAATGGAATTGGTGAATGGACGAATCAAAGAGGATGATCCTGTTGCAGAAATCGATGCGGAAGTTTTACAGCAATATTTTATCGAACCCATTCTAAAAATCGAGGATCCCAAAACAGATAAAAGGATTCAATTTGTCGGTGGAATCAGAGGGAATAAAGAATTAGAGTCCCGGGTAGATTCCGGAGAATTTGATATAGCATTTTCATTATACCCCACATCGGTAAGCCAACTTTTGAGTGTAGCGGATGCTCAAAAAGTTATGCCGCCAAAATCAACTTGGTTTGAGCCGAAATTGAGAAGTGGAATGGTCGTTCATTTATTAATGGACTAAATGATTTTATGTTGATTTTAATATCTGATCCATTTTATCCGGGATTGGAGGAAGAACTGAGTTTGTTAGGTGATGTTAGTACGGACAGATTAGCATTTACTGAAGCGGACATTATTCTGGTTCGCAGTGAAACCAAAGCGGACAAATCATATCTGGAAAAAGCAAAAAACCTGAAATTAATTATTAGAGGCGGAGTGGGAATTGATAATATAGATATTGAGACAGCCGATCGTCTGGGAATTCAGGTTCACAATACGCCGAATGCTTCTTCCATTGCGGTGGCAGAAATGGCAATGACCTTGATTTTATCTCTGACGAATCATATTGTGAAAGCAGATACTACCATGCATAATAAAGAATGGCTGAAGAAACATTTAAAAAGAACGGAATTATTTGGTAAAACCCTGGGCATCATTGGGTATGGGAGAATCGGGAATGAAGTTGCCCGCAGGGCAAATGCTTTTGGGATGAAAATTATTGGATATCACTATCGAGATGTCCAAAGTGAGTTTGGGGAAGTGACAACGGAATTAAAAAAAGTATTGAATCAATCAGACTATGTATCCCTTCATTTACCTTTGAATGACAACACGAAAAACTTTATAAACGAAACTACATTAATGAATTGTAAGTCCACTGCTTACATTATCAACACCGGCAGAGGAGGAACGGTTGATGAATATGCCCTGGCTCAAGCCTTGAAAAATGGAGATATCGCAGGATATTCTTCTGACGTCTGGAGTCAGTCACCTCCGGTTGACTCTCCATTGATGGATGCACCTAATGTAATTATGACTCCTCATTTAGGAGCATCTACAAAAGAATGTATGTTTCGCATTGGACATGAAATCGTTCAGATTATCAAAAATTTTATTGGGAATTAATAATTAGTGGAAAGGAATCATAATGTCAAAACGGGTATTTAATTTTAATCCGGGACCTTCAACCTTACCATTGGAGGTGCTGAAAAAAGTTCAGGAAGAATTATTGGATTATCAATGTACAGGTATGTCAGTTTTGGAAATTTCCCATCGATCTCCACAATTTGAGGAAATCAACAATACAGCGAATAACCTTCTGAAAGAATTATTGGGAATTGGAGATAATTACCATATTTTATTTGTGGGAGGTGGTGCATCATCGCAATTTGCAAATATCCCATTAAATTTTCTCAAAGATTGGACGACGGCAAATTATGTAGATACCGGAACGTGGGCATCCAAGGCAATCAAAGAAGCGGAAAAAATTGGAAAAGTGAATATTATTGCTTCCTCCAAAGACAAGAATTACACTTACATCCCGGAATTTACTACGCAGAAAATAACAAATAATGCGGCTTATGTCCATATAACATCAAACAATACCATCAAGGGCACTCAATATCAATCTATCCCGGATACGGGAGACATTCCCCTTTTTGCAGATTTATCTTCTGATATTTGTTCACGGAAAATTGATTACTCCCGGTTTGCTCTGTTTTATGCAGGTGCTCAAAAAAATCTTGGTCCTTCCGGAGTGACTCTGGTGGGAATCAAAAAAGATATTCTGGACAGAACCAATGAAAATCTCCCCACCATGGTGGATTACAAAACCCATGCTGATAAAAATTCACTTTTTAATACTCCTCCTGTTTTTGCGATTTACATATTAAAACTGGTTTTGGATTGGGTGAAACAGAATGGCGGACTTTCGGGTATTGAAGAAATTAACCGTAAGAAAAAAGATTTGATTTACAACCTATTAGATACACACGATGAATTTTTCAAACCCACTGCAGAGAAGAACAGTCGGAGTTGGATGAACATCACATTCAGACTTCCCACAGAAGAATTGGAGAAACAGTTTATTAAAGAAGGGACTGCCACAGGATTAATCGGATTGAAAGGTCACCGCAGTGTTGGCGGAATTCGGGTGTCCTTGTATAATGCCATGACTCTTGAAGGCGCTGAAGCAGCAGCTGAATTGATGAAATCCTTTGTAAATAAATATGGATAATATTTATTTCTTATTTTCCCTGATTGAATCTTACATAACAATTCTTACGACTCATCTTTTAAAATGAACAAGACACCTCTCCATGATCATCATACTGCGATGGGAGCTAAAATGGTAAATTTTGGTGGATACGATATGCCCGTTTATTACACAGGTATTGCTGAAGAACATCAAGCTGTGAGAACCCATGCCGGATTATTTGATGTAAGTCATATGGGACAACTGCTTATTTTTGGAGAAAATGCACAGGAATTTTTACAAAATATATTGGTGAGTGACATTTCAAACCTTTCTCCTGGATGCGCTATGTACACCGTTATGTGTAATGAAAACGGAGGTATCATCGATGATTTATTGGTGTATTGTTATTCTGATCATTACATGCTGGTGGTTAATGCGGGAAACCTTGAAAAAAATTTAGAATGGCTGAAAAGAAATAATGATGAAGTGGTACAAATTGAAGATAAAAGTAACCGGTTTAGTTTGTTAGCAGTTCAAGGTCCGAACAGTCGGAAAATTGTTTCAGATTTTACCCGGGATTCGCTGGAAGAGGTAAAATTTTATCAATTTATACAATCAAATCAATTCAATTCTCCCGTGACAATTTCAAGAACCGGATATACAGGTGAACTGGGGTATGAGATATATTGCGGTAATGAGGATGCAAACTTTCTCTGGGAGGACATATTGAAAAAAGGCAAGGGATACGGTTTGGTCCCCGCAGGACTTGGTGCAAGGGATTTATTGAGAATGGAAATGAAATATTGTCTTTATGGAAATGACATTGATGAATCAACAAACCCCTTAGAAGCAGGACTGGGTTGGGTGGTGGGAATGGAAAAAGATTTTTTTATTGGACAGGAAGCCTTGAAAGCGATGAAAAATGATATTTCAAGAAAGTTGATTTGTTTTTGTATGGAGGAAAGAGCCATTCCACGAAATGGGTATTCAATATTGGTGAATGATGAAGAAATCGGAAATGTAACCAGTGGAGGATTTTCAACAGTCTTAAATCGAGGAATTGGTATGGGTTTTGTACAGCGGAAATATAGTAAAGGGGGGAATCAAGTTGGTATAGATGTCAGGGGAAAAATGAAGACCGCCTTAATTAAAAATCCTCCATTGTATACAAATGGAACTTTATATTCCTGAACCTCATTATAAATTGAACCGGAAATTATTAATTCGAATACCTGATAATAATGCAAAATCGTAAACAGGAAATAATTGGTATCTTACTGCTGGTTTTATCACTGTGCGTCTTAGCCAGTTTGATTGGATTTAATCCGTCTGAAGAACCGAGAATTTCTCCAAATGTCAAATTGACCAACACCATGGGGATCATCGGAATTTATGTGTCTTATGGATTGATAAAATTAGGATTTGGATATTCTGTTATCATTTTACCTCTGTTAGGATTCGTATGGGGCTGGTGGCTGTTCAGTCATCGCAAACTTGAAAACCTTTACCGGACCTCTCTCTATCTTCTTACTGCTATGTTTTTGATTTCTATTTCCCTTGGATTGATAACAATATGGATGTACCAAGGGAATCCTCCCCACGTTTTATATTCAGGATTTACCGGATGGTCTATAGCAAATTTATTTCATGATTTTTTAGGAGGCATAGGAGTGTCAGTAGTTCTTATGGGTGGCTGGCTATTGTTAATCAGAGGATATTTTTCATGGAGTTTTTATCATCCCTTCCAAACAACAGGAAAATGGATTCAGAATAAATGGAATTCCTTTACCCTTAAGAGGGAATTGAAGAAAAAGGAAAAATCAAAACAGAAGCATACTCAGGAATTGATCTCAAAGATCGAAGAGAAACAGGAGGATGAATTAAAGGAAATTCCAAAGGAGAGTGAATCGTTTAATCCGATAGAAAAGGTGGATAAACCCCAGTCTTCTGAAAAAAAAGAGAGAACTCCCCTAAAAGAAAATGTAGAAAGTTACTCCGAAATGGAAGAAAAACCAGATAAAGGCGGTCCGGAAGAATCCGAAAATATTGAGGTGGGGGAAATGGTTATAGAGGAAGAAGTTCCTCTGGATGAAATGAAAGAACGGAAAGCTGCCAAAAGAGAATATCAATTACCCACGACTGAATTATTGGATTCGCCTCTTAATATCCGGGATGGAATGAGCAGGGATGAATTGTTGGAAAGAGCTAATTTTTTAACAAAATCACTGGAAACTTTCGGGGTTGAAGGAAAAGTTGTGAACGTCCACCCAGGTCCCATCATTACCTTGTTTGAGGTAGAACCGGGAGAAGGAGTACGGGTTAACAAATTTGTCCAGTTGTCGGATGATCTTGCCAGAGTCATGGAAGCAAGCAGGGTGAGGGTGATCGCTCCCATACCGGGGAAATCATCCGTGGGGATTGAAATTCCCAATCGAAATCCTGCATTAGTTTATTACAAATCCATTGTGAACTCTGAGAAATTTGCCGGCAGTCAATCACTGTTAACCCTTGCCATCGGGAAAAATACATCCGGTGAGATTGAAACTTTGAATCTGGGTGATATGCCTCATCTGTTGATAGCAGGTACAACAGGTTCAGGGAAATCAGTTTGTTTAAACACGGTTATCTGCAGTATCCTTTACCGGGCAAAACCGGATGAGGTACGATTCATGATCATAGATCCAAAAAAGGTTGAAATGACCATGTATAGGGCATTGGAAAAATATTTTCTTATTCGTTCTGAAGATATTGATGAACCAATCGTGACGACAACAGAAAATGCCATCCTTGCTCTTAGGGGATTAGAAAAAGAAATGGATAACCGATACACGGTTTTAGCAGAAGCTGTGGTGAGAAACATCGGTGAATACAATAATAAAATGAAATCTGACAATCAACCTCTAATGCCTTATATAATACTTGTAATTGATGAGTTGGCAGACCTGATGATGATGAGCGCTAAGGATGTTGAAGCACCCATTGCCCGATTGGCCCAGTTGGCTCGGGCAGTTGGAATTCATCTGGTTATTGCCACACAAAGACCCTCTGTGGATGTAATAACCGGTGTGATCAAGGCAAATTTTCCATCCAGGATTGCCTTTCAGGTAGCAACAAAAATTGATTCCCGAACTATAATTGATACTTCCGGTGCAGAAAAATTAATTGGTAGAGGCGACATGCTTTTCATTGGGTTGGGTTCTGCTGAGCCGACACGCCTCCATAATGCTTTTCTTTCCCTTGAAGAAATCGAATCTGTTATGAATCACATTACATCCCAGCCGGAAGGCGAGAAATTAACACTTCCGAGTATTAAAGAGGTGTCGTCAGGTGATTTCACTTTCGGGGGAGATGAAAAAGATGAAATGCTTTCGGAAGCTATAAAATTGGTTGTTATCCATCAGCAGGGATCCATTTCCTTATTACAAAGAAGATTAAAATTGGGGTATTCCCGGGCTGCCCGGTTAATGGATGAAATGGAGAAAATTGGAGTTGTAGGTCCTTTCACAGGGAGTAAGGCCAGGGAAGTATTGGTGGATGAATCTTACCTTGAAATGATCTCTGATTGAATTATTTTCTCAAATATATTCATTTGATTTTAGGTTTTAATCTAAACCTTCTTTTTAGCGAAACATCTTTACTGGATTCGGTCATACATAAACTTTATGCACAACCGGGAATGTACCGATTGGAAATTGAACAACTTTATTCGGCATCTCAAAGCAGATCAAATGCTGATTTATTTATAGATAATCAGCATCATTTAATGATCCGTATGCCAAACGTCACACTTTTATTAGATGATAATTTATTTTATACATTTTATCCGCGACAAAATAAGGTAGTGATTGATCATTATATCAAAAATGAATTTAATTTAATTTCTATATTAAATGGAGACTGGAAGAACATTACCGTGGACAGGGTTGAAGAGAAACCCCAATCAAAAACCATTTATTTATCAATTGAAGATTATGAAATTTCAGGTAATCTGGAGGTTGATAAATATTATGATCTCAGGAACTTATCCATATACTTCAGTGAAAATGAGTCCATTAATTTGAGTCTTGATTTAATAAGTTTACAATCTACGGAATTTACAAAAGTAATTCCGGACACAACCGGATGGGAGATCATAGACTTTCGTGAATAAATCCACAAAATTGACAATTGGGATAATCCTGAGTCTCATTGGTTTGTATTACGCCTTTTGGAATCTGGATGCACATCAGTTATGGACTCATTTGAGAACAGTAAATCCATTGTATATCCTTGCTGTTTTTGTTCTGTTTATTTACAGTGTTCAGGTTCGGGCAAAAAGATGGCAGTTATTGCTGAGACCATTAATTGAAGTTCCGGTTTATCCTCTTTTCAGTGCAACCATCCTCGGTTATTTTGGAAATAGTATCTTACCCTTTCGACTGGGGGAACTGCTTCGTGGTTATTCCCTGTCAAAAGAATGTCCTTTAAAAGTGTCTTCAATAATGGGGTCAATCATTTTAGATCGCATCCTGGATTTTGCAGGATTGCTAATATTTTCCGCTTTATTTTTAATTATTTATCCAATGGAAAATTGGCTTAAGACAGGAATGATACTAATCGCAATTTTTTTAATCTTAGCATTTTCCACCATGCATTTAATGAGTAAAAAAAAGACGGCTTTGGATAAGTATAAGAATGAATTAATGGGTAGATCACAACCGTTATTAAAAAATATTATTTCCTTTTTATTCAATGCAGTAAATGGATTCAGCCAATTGGGTGAATCCCGGAATAAAGGTCTTATTTCCTTTTATACAATATATTTGTGGGCAATTTACTTTGTGTGTGTCTATTTAGTCATTTTGGCTGTTGATATTGATTTGAACTGGCAGCAGGCAGGATTATTGCTAATCGCAACAACATTGTCCATTTCTGTCCCGGCCGCACCCGGATATGTTGGAACATACCATGCTGTTGTCATTTATATGATGGTTTCGGTTTTTGGAATGGATTTGCCAATTTCTCAATCTTTGGCAATTATCCTTCATGCAGTTGGATTTATTCCCTTTGTTATTGTAGGTGCATTTTATTTTGCAAAAAGTTCAGTTCAGTTAGCAGAAATAAAAAATGTCTGACAAATCATATATTTATGATGCCATTTTTATTGACAGGGACGGAACCTTGAATCCCGATCCGGGATATATTTCCTCATTGAAGGATTTTCGATTATATCCATTTACTTTGGATGCCCTTAAAAAATTATCTACTCTGTCTGCCCATCTTTGTATTGTTACAAATCAGTCTGGTGTGTCAAGGGGATTGATAGATGAAAGTGAATTAGATAAAATCCATTCATATTTAATCAGTAAAATTGAAGAGAGGAATGTGAACATTTCCGGATTGTATATTTGTACCGATCTTCCCGGAAGCGGATCCCAACGCAGAAAACCAAAACCCGGTATGTTCCATGAAGCAGAGAAAGATCTTTCTCTTAAACTGGATCAATGCCTTATGATTGGTGATTCCATTTCAGATTTAGAAGGAGGAAGCAATCTCAATATGGATACCATGCTCGTCTTAACCGGGAGAGGGCAGGAAACCCAGGCAAATCTACCTCATGAATTCGTAGTTTCATTTACTGTAAAAAATCTGTTAGAAGGTGCAGAAATGTTATTGGATATAAATAATTAAATGAAAATTGCAGTCCTGATGGGAAGTACTTCTCCTGAGCGGGAAATATCATTATTGACAGGAAGATCGGTTGAAAAAGCACTATTTGATTTGTCCTACGACGTCGAATGTGTTGATTTCACTGATGACCTAAATTCTACCATTCCAATTTTATCAAATTGTGATCTTGTTTTTAATGCGCTTCATGGAGGAATTGGAGAAGATGGGACGATCCAGGGATTTTTAGATTGTCTGAAAATTCCCTACACAGGATCCGGTGTGACCGCATCATCAATTTGTATGGATAAAAATTTGTGTAAATCCATCATTTCCCAATTTGGGTACAAAACACCGGACTGGAAATTGGTAAATAAAAAAACGGGAAATCCGTCATTTGATACTTTTCCTGTAATCGTGAAACCAAACTCTTTGGGAAGTACTGTTGGATTAACGCTTGTGGAAAACCAATCGATAATAAATAATGCTATCGAAACTGCTTTTGAATATGATGAGCTGATTCTAATTGAGTCCTATATTTCCGGTAGAGAATTAACTGTTTCAATTGTGGGAGAAACAATCCTTCCCATTGTGGAAATAATACCGTCAAAAAAATTGTATGATTATGAATGTAAATATACACAGGGTATGAGCTCTTATATTTGTTCTCCTGAATTACCAAATAATTTATCGGAAGAAATATGTCAAATTGGTAAACATGTATATGATAGACTTGGCTGTTCAAATTATGGAAGGATTGATTTTCTATTGGATGAAGAAAATATTCCATGGATTCTTGAGGTGAATACCTTGCCGGGTATGACGGATACAAGTTTGGTTCCTATGGCAGCTAATGAAATAGGATGGTCTTTTTCGCATCTCATCGAACGGATAATAAAAGGGGTAGGGTTCTGATGGAATTTTGGATGGCAGTGTATACCAAACCCCGTCATGAGAAAATGGCTGAAAAGTTTTTGATCGAGAAAAATATAAAAACATATTTACCTCTTATTAAAGTGAAACGAAAGTGGAGTGACCGATTTAAATGGATTGAAAAACCTATGTTCAACAGTTATATTTTTGTGCATTCCCACAAAAAAGAAACGCTTAATATCGTTCAGACCTACGGAGTACATCATATTGTTAAAATTGGTGGGGAAATAATCCCTATTCGTGACTCAGATATTGAAGGGATTAAGAATTTAATTGAAGGCGGGTTTGATCCGGAACCAACAGATTATTTTGTTGTTGGAGATGAGGTTGAGATCATAGGAGGACCTTTAAAGGGTATGGCAGGATATGTATCTCGGATAAAGGGAGACGATTATTTTGTGTTAAAAATTGATGCAATTCAACATGCAATTCAATGTCAAATTGAGAGGAAATGGTTAAAAACCCTGAAGAAAAAAAAGCAAAAAGCATCAGTGTAACTCATAGATCACGGAATAGCAATGTCAATAGAATTTTACAATAGTCTCAGCCGAAAGAAGGAAGAATTTATTCCAATCAAAAAAGACAGTGTGAGGATGTATACATGCGGCCCCACAGTGTATGATGCTGCACATATCGGTAATTTCCGTACTTTTGTTTTTGAAGATTTATTAAAGCGATTTCTTATTTATAAAAACTATTCCGTCACTCATGTTATGAATATCACGGATATAGATGATAAAACTATACGTCGGTCCATTGAAGAAAAAATACCGTTAAGTGAATTAACACAAAAATACAAAAAACTATTTTTCAAGGATCTATCCTGGTTAAATATTATTCCAGCAGATGAATACCCGGAAGCAACCGGGCATGTTTCTGAAATGATCGAAATCATAAAAAATTTAATTGATAAGGAAATTGCCTATACGACTGATGATAATTCAGTGTTTTTTAAAATTTCAAATTATTCGGATTATGGCAAATTGGTCAATATTAAGAGTAATCTTCTTCAATCATCTGATCGCATTTCTGATGATGAATACACAAAGGATAACCCACAGGATTTTGCCTTGTGGAAAGGACATAAATCCGAAGATGGTGATGTTTGGTGGGATTCGCCATGGGGAAAAGGCAGACCGGGATGGCATATTGAATGCTCTGCCATGAGTATGAAATACCTCGGTGATTATTTTGACATTCATTGTGGAGGAGTGGATAATATTTTTCCTCATCATGAAAATGAGATAGCACAATCTTGTGCAGCAACCGGATCAAAATTTGTCAAGACATGGATGCATGCTGAACATTTGCAGATTGAAGGGGATAAAATGAGCAAATCGGAAGGCAATTTTCATCGAATTGATGATTTGAAAAATCAGGGATTTATTCCGGAAGTCATACGATTTCTCCTTTTAAATGGTCATTATAGAACCAAATTAAATTTTTCTTTATCTAAACGAATTGAAGGGGAACAGGCTATTCAAAGAATTGTTGACATTTCCTCTAAATTAAATTTTATGGTAAAAAATAATAAAGTCCCCATTGATTTGCATTCAAGATCACACACTGAATTTATTCAAGCACTTGAGGATGACCTGGATACACCTAAAGCACTGGCGGTTGTTTTTACATGGATTAAACAGACGAATATTAAAATTGAAGAAAATGACTTGAGTATGGAATCAGTTTTATCAGGATTAAATTTCCTAAAAGCAATTGATGATGTCATGGGAATCATTCCTCCCCAGTTTGAAATCCCTGAAAAAATCCAACGATTGGTTAATAAACGGATTCTTGCCCGTAAGGAAAAGAATTGGGATGAATCTGACAAAATTAGAGATGAATTATATAAATTGGGATGGAAAATAGAAGATACACCGGGTGGATCTTTATGCAAGCCGGTATGGTCACTTAAAGACCGTTAAATATATTTTAAAATATTTTCAAAAATAATTGATTATTTTATGTTAAACAAGATAAATTGGTAGGCTTTAATCAACATAAAAAGTAAGTTTTCAGGCTCTTTAAAAAGGAAAGAAATAAATGTTGTGTGTCGAATTCACAGAAAAGGTGCTGCATATTGCAGGAAGAACCAGGAGAAAATAGTTGTATTTTCAGCCGATGTAGCTCAGCTGGTAGAGCAGCTGATTTGTAATCAGCAGGTCGTGGGTTCGAGTCCCTCCGTCGGCTCTTTTCTTTAAAGGATTAAGAGAATAAAGGATTTGAAGGTTAACCGATGGGCGATTGCATCATTTACTCGACTGAGTTAATACGTTTGCACGGAGAATTGAAGGGGAGATGGCCGAGCGGTCAATGGCAGCAGACTGTAAATCTGCCGGCGTACGC